>NZ_JBDIVO010000008.1:0-43688 GCF_039794385.1 Methylocaldum sp.
GTAGCTGTCGATCGCGATACGCTCGGCTATCAGATCCTCCTTGATCATATCGATCAGCGACTCGCCCTCCACGTATTCGGAATGGCTTTTCGATTGCAATCCTTCCGGCGCCAAATCGGGCTCTCCGCCCAACTGCACGATGCGTTGGGCAATGCTGTCCGCGTGCATCTGTTCCTCGTTGGCGTGCTCCAGGAACTCTTGGGCGACGCTTTGCGCATTGATGCCGGTCGCCATGAAATAGTGGCGCTTGTAACGGAGCACGCATACGATTTCCGTGGCCAGTGCTTCGTTGAGCAGTCGGATCACAACCTCTCGGTCGGCCTTGTATCCCGGAGTCACCGCGCCCTGCTCGATGTGCTGCCTTGCGCGTTCTCTTAACGTTTTGACGTCGGTCAAAAACGGTCGATCTCCCATAGCCGAATCTCCTTACTGGTGATGGACATCTTGCTGTCGACGCTTGGCAGGTCTTGACCCGCTATTCGTTAAGACAGCTGATCCTGCAAAAAAGTCGAGCCAGTATCGAAGAGATGACGCCGGAATTGAGGGATCATCCTGCAAAAAGCCGAGAACTTCGGGTAACCGGCGCCAAGCTGCCGAGTCGTTGCCGGTATCCGGCCTTCAAGCCTCCAAGTGCTTGTACCTAAGCATTTTTTCACTATAATGTTTCCCTTCTTTTTGGGGCAGTCTTGCGACTGCCTTTTTATTTTGGGGAAGACGAGTGATGACCAGTCAGGTAATGCCGACTTATGCCCGGTTGCCGATAACGTTCGACCGGGGCGAGGGTGCATGGCTTTGGGACACGGAGGGCAAGCGCTATCTGGACGCCATTTCAGGGGTGGCAGTATGCAGCCTGGGTCATGCCCATCCAGCCGTTTCCCGTGCGATCTGCGAACAGGCGGGCAAATTGCTGCACACTTCGAACATTTACCGCATCGAGCTGCAAGAAGAGCTCGCCGGCGAACTGTGCCGCCTGAGCGGACTGGATAACGCCTTTTTCTGCAATTCCGGCGCCGAGGCGAACGAAGCGGCCATCAAGATCGCCCGCCGTTACGGGCATCATCGCGGCATCGATCGGCCCGCCGTGATCGTCATGGAGGGCAGCTTTCACGGCCGCACGCTCGCGACCTTGAGCGCCACCGGCAATCCCAAGGTGCAGGAGGGTTTCGAACCCCTGGTCGAAGGCTTCGTGCGAGTGCCGTACGGCAGCGTCGCGGCTGTCGAGGCCGTGGCCAACCCCAATGTCGTGGCGGTCCTGGTGGAACCGGTGCAGGGCGAGGGCGGCGTACGCGTTCCGGCTGACGATTTCCTGCCCGGCCTTCGCCGCATCTGCGACCGGCGCGGTTGGCTCTTGATGCTGGACGAGGTCCAGACCGGTATCGGCCGGACCGGCAAATGGTTCGCCTTCCAGCACCACGGCATCATGCCCGATGTCATGACCCTGGCCAAAGCCTTGGGCAACGGCGTACCGATCGGTGCCTGCCTCGCCAGAGGAATTGCGGCGGACATGTTGACCGCCGGCAAGCACGCGTCCACCTTCGGCGGCAATCCCCTGGCATGTAGCGCCGCACTGGCCGTATTGCGGACGATCTCCGAAAACCGCTTGGTGGAGCGTGCGGGAGAACTCGGCGAGCGTTTGTTGATCGGGATTCGCGACAAGCTGGCCGGCAATCCTCGTGTCGTGGATATCCGCGGGAAAGGGCTGATGATCGGCATCGAGCTCGATACCCCTTGCATCGATCTGGTCGCTCAGGCGCTGAGCCGCGGGTTTTTGATCAATGTTACGGCGGACCGAACGATACGCTTGTTGCCGCCGTTCGTTTTGAACGACGATGAAGAGAAGCTGTTAATCGAAGGGATCTCTGCTCTGGTCGCCGACTACACGGCCCATGGGGTCGGAGAACGCGTATGAAACCACGTCATTTGATTACTCTTTTGGATTTGAGCAGCGAGGAGTTCCGCGCGCTCATCCGACGGGCCATCGAGCTCAAGCACATGAAGAGCCCATACGAGCCGCTGAGAAACAAAGTGCTCGGGATGATGTTCGAGAAGTCCTCCACCCGCACCCGATTGTCGTTCGAGGTCGGCATGGTGCAGTTCGGCGGTGCCGCGATCTTTCTGTCGCCGCGGGATACCCAGTTGGGACGGGGCGAACCCATCGAAGACTCCGCCCGCGTCGTTTCGCGCATGGTCGATGGGGTCATGCTGCGTACCCATGCCCACGAAACGGTGGAAACTTTCGCGGCCTATTCGCGGGTGCCGGTCATCAACGGTCTCACGGATAGATTCCATCCGTGTCAGCTGCTCGCCGACATGCAGACCTATTTCGAGCACCGCGGCGACATTGCCGGCAAGACGGTGGCCTGGATCGGCGACGGCAACAATATGTGCCAGACCTATATTCACGCGGCAGGATTGCTCGATTTCAAGCTCCGGATTGCTTGCCCCGCAGGTTACGAGCCGGAATCGGCATTGATCGAATGGGCCGGCGATCGCGTGGAACTGCTGAGCGATCCGTCGGACGCAGCGCGCGGAGCGGATTTGGTGGTGACGGATGTTTGGGCAAGCATGGGGCAGGAATCCGAACAGGCGCAGCGCAGGAATGCCTTCCAAGGCTACCAAGTCGATTCGACTCTGATGGAACTGGCGGCTTCGGAGGCGCTATTCATGCATTGTCTCCCGGCCCATCGCGGCGAGGAGGTCAGCGCCGAAGTGCTGGAAGGCCCGCAAAGCGTGGTCTGGGACGAGGCCGAGAACCGCTTGCATTCGCAAAAGGCGTTGCTGGAATTGCTGCTGGTAAAAAACTGACTTTTTATCCGGGACGCGGCGGCCGACACTGCGCCGCCGCCCGCGTTCAACGGAGGAGATGCCGCACCGCTTCGCGTTCGGCCAACAGCTCGGCTTCGGTTATCTTGAGTTTCTCCCGGCTGAACTCGCCGGTTTCCAAATTTTGTACGATCCGGTACTGTGCGTCCTCGATTTCGACCGGGTAGGAAAACATGAGGCCCGGTGCGATACCGTAACTGCCGTCGCTGAGGATAGTCATACTGGTCCAGTCCCCAGTCGGCGTGCCGAACAGCCAATTCCGCATATGGTCTAGCGCTGCGTTGGCGGCGGAAGCGGCACTCGATTTTCCGCGTGTTTGAATCACCACCGCGCCGCGGTTCTGTACGGTCGGAATGAACTCCTTTTCGTACCAATCCCATTCGACCCTGTCGAGCGCCGGCTTTCCCTGAACCAGTGCATGATGCAAGTCCGGGTACTGCGTGGTCGAATGATTGCCCCAGATGATCACTTTCCGAATATCGCTCACCGAGCAACCGCAATGCAGGGCTAACTGGCTTACCGCCCGATTGTGGTCGAGCCGGGTCATGGCGGAAAAATTTTCCGGCGGAAGATCGGGGGCATTGTGCTGGGTGATCAAGGCATTGGTGTTGGCGGGATTGCCGACCACCAGCGTTTTGACGCTGCGTTTGGCGGCGGCATTGAGCGCCCGGCCCTGGATGGCGAAGATGTCCGCATTCACCCTCAAGAGATCCTTGCGCTCCATGCCGGGCCCCCGCGGTTTCGCGCCGATCAAGAAGGCGAGATCGGCATTTTCGAACGCCACATAAGGATCATCGGATACGATCACATCGTGGAGTAAGGGCGCGGCGCAATCGATGAGTTCCATCCTTACGCCGTCCAATCCGACGATGGCCTCCGGAATCTCGAGCAAATGCAATACGATGGGTTGATCGTCGCCCAGCAAGTCCCCTGCAATCAGCCGAAACAGCAATGCATAACTAATTTGCCCCGCCGCTCCCGTAACGGCGATATGCGCAGGCGTTTTCATGTGAATACCCTTTTTATAGTTGAGCATCGAGCCGCGGCACGAAGGCCGATAAGCATCTCCCTGCTTGAAAACCTCTCAGACATTAGACAGGGATGCGGCGCGATTCGCCATTCCATTCTATCCATCGGCACTGCTCCGAATACCATTACGAGTCGGCAAACATTTTTCCTATCGTGTGCTGGATTTGTGGACGCGGCTACGGTCCCTGCAACGCCGAACGGATTGCTCATCCTAACGGAGGAAAGTACCGCCTGGCGCAAAAGCTCGCGTGACGGAACTTTCAGCCGACCGTGAAGCCTTTTTCGGTGATTGCCTGCTTAACCGAGGCCAGGTCGGTTCTTGTTTCGTCGTAATCGATTTCGACCGTGCTGGCCGTGTGGGAAGCCTTGGCTGATGAAACGCCGACACAGGATTTAACGGCGTCCTGGACCTGATTTTCGCAGCCGCCGCACTTCATGCCCGTTACCTTCAAGACAATTTTAGCCATTGGTCATACTCAATCTGTGAAATCTGTGATTTTCGACACGGACTCGCGGGCCAGCCGCGATTGTGATCTCGCCAGTGCGACATCGTCTGAACTAAAAGCCGGTGGATTGCGCCGAAGTTCAAACAGGGCAATGCCGCTTCTAAAGCAGGCTTTGAACTTGATGCCATGTCCGGACGCCCAAGAATTATAAGTCTTGGCGTTGGAGCGAACCAGACATTCAATACCGGCTCGAATGGCATTTGAAGCAATAGTCCGTTTGACAGCCGATGTCCGATCGCTCGATGATTCGATATCGCTAGACATTATTTATTTGTGACTCCGAACAGCCAAAAAATTCCGCGTAGTTTTTAAGGGCCGTTAATAATCGCCGACTTTGTCTCGGACGCCCGTCTGATATCGCAGGACCGGATTACAGCATGAAAACACAACACGCCGCGCTCCTTACCGATCTTTATCAGCTTACCATGCTGCAGGCCTATCATCGGGAGGGCATGTCCGGCACCGCGACCTTCGAACTGTTCGTACGGAAGGTTCCGCCGAACCGAAATTTTCTGATTGCCGCCGGGCTGGAACAGCTTGTCGAATTCCTGGAAGACTTCGAGTTTTCCGACGAGGAGTGCGAGTGGCTCGGTACTTTGGATTACTTTACGCCCGAGTTTATCGACCATTTGTCCAAGCTTCGCTTCACCGGGGATGTTTATGCCATCCCGGAAGGAACGGTCTTTTTTCAGAACGAGCCGATCGTTCGGGTAACGGCGCCGATTGCCGAGGCCCAGATCATCGAGACCCGTTTGATCAATATCGTTCAGCTCCAGACCATGATCGCTTCGAAAGCGGCTAGATCGGCGCTCGCCGCGCCGGGAAAGCTTTTGGTGGATTTCGGACTGCGCCGCGCCCACGGCGCCGAGGCCGGTCTGATGGCCGCCCGAGCCGCTTATCTGGCCGGTTTCGACGGTACGTCGAATGTTCTGGCCGGAAAATTATTCGACATTCCGGTTTACGGCACCATGGCCCATTCCTACATCATGGCGCATGACGACGAGGTCGAAGCATTCGAGCGGTTTGCGGAAAGCCTGCCGGGCAACGTGCTGCTTCTGATCGATACCTACGACACGCTGGAAGCCGCCCGAAAAGTGGTTGCTTTGGCTCCCAGGCTGGCCGAAAGAAACATCCCCATAAAAGGGGTGCGTTTAGACAGCGGCGATATGGCGGAACTGGCTAAGGGGGTACGGTCGATTCTGGATGAGGGCGGGCTCACGGAGTGCAGCATTTTCGCCAGCGGCGATCTGGACGAGCACGAACTCCTGAGGATGCTCGAGGCAGGCGCTCCTATCGATGGATTCGGAGTCGGAACGCGTTTGACGACGTCCCAGGATATGCCGTACTTGAACTGCGCCTACAAGTTGCAGGAATATGCGGGGCGTCCCAGACGCAAGCGATCGAAAGGCAAGGAGAATTGGCCTGGGCGCAAGCAGGTGTACCGCCGTTACGACGATGAAGGCCACATGCTGCACGATGTGATGGCCGAGGAAAGCGAGTCTCAGATCGAAGGCGAACCGCTGCTTCGCCAGGTAATGGCCAAAGGCAAGCGCGTCGGTGCACAGGAGACGCTCGCTGTCATGCGGGAGCGGCTACGGGGACAATTGCAGCAATTGCCGCCCGCCCTGAAAGCCATCGAAGATGGCGCGGCGTACACCGTTCTGATTTCCGATGGTCTGCAGCGTTTGGTGGAACGGATGGATAGCGCGGGTCTTTGAACGGGGTTGTTCGGTTTGCGTCAGCCAGGCTCACCGGCCCAATGGCCCACGGTTAATCTCGCGCCTCGGGACGGCGAATTGTATTTCGTCGAAGATTTCGTTTCTCGCCCGGAAGCGGATGCGCTTCATATCCTTTTGCGGCGGGATTTGGCTTGGCAGGAAGAAGACATCACGGTTTTCGGCAGGCGGGTGAGGGTACCGCAGTTGGTGTGCTGGTACGGGGACGCGGGCGCGGCTTACCGCTACTCCGGCGTGAGCCATGAACCGCTGCCTTGGAACGAAACCTTGTCGATGCTGAAGGACCGCGTTGAAAGGTTTTGCGGGCGGCGGTTCAACAGCGTGCTCGGCAATCTCTATCGAGACGGCCGGGACTCGATGGGCTGGCATGCCGACAAGGAGAAAGAGCTCGGATCGAACCCGTTCATCGCCTCTTTGAGTTTTGGCGCCGAACGGCTGTTCAGGCTTCGCCACAACAAGACCGGAGAAACCTTGGAAATCGTCTTGACCCACGGCAGTCTGCTGCTCATGGGCGGGCGTTTGCAGCATGGGTGGCGACATTCCGTGCCGAAAGCGCGGGAGCCTAAGACCGAACGCATTAATTTGACTTTCAGAACCATTTTTTCCTGAGTTGAGGAGTTCGATCCATGGGCGATGTCGTTAATTTCCGGCGGCCGAAGGCCTCGGAAAAGCACGCCGGCAAGACATTGTGCCGGAGCGGTTTTCACAAATGGATAGTGGTGCGGGAAAAGCCCTTTGACGTCAAGCAGGGCAAGCTGATTACCGTTTATCGGTGCGAACGCTGCGGCACCACGAAGAACGAGTCACGCTGATCAAGCCAAGTTTAGGGCTACGTCGAGTTTCTCCGTCGTCTCAAGCCTTGTTAGCCGAAATCGATCGGCGAAACCAACAACTTGTCCACTCGATTCTTGTCCATGTCGACCACTTCGAAACGAAGGTGATTCCATTCGAAATGATCGGCCGCGCGCGGAACGTGACCGAGCTGCAGCATGACGAAGCCGCCTATCGTATGGAAATTGCCCGTGGCCTCGTCGGGTAGTTCCTCCAAGTCGAAGATCTGCTTGAATTTCGCGGTGCTCAGCATTCCGTCCAAAAGCCAGGAACCGTCGTTTCGCTGAATGGCTTCCGGTTCTTCTTCCCCTTCAGCCATAGGAATGTCGCCCACGATGGCTTCCATCACATCCTTGAGCGTGACCAGTCCGGCGACTTCGCCGTATTCGTCCACGACTAAAGCCATGGGCGTTTTCGAGCGCTTGAACTCCTCCAACAGTTGCATGGGATTGAGGGATTTCGGCACGTAGCGTGGCGTTTTGATCAGTCGGCCCAGGTCGATGGAATCGCCGAGGAGGGCTTTGGTCAGCAGATCCTTGGCCTGGACGAATCCTATGACGTTGTCGAGCCCGTCTTTGCAGACGGGGATTCTCGAATAGGGGCTGTCGATGATCTTTCGGCGGTTTTCCTCGAATGAATCCTTGATGTCCAGGTAATAGATATCCATCCGAGGCGTCATGATCGCCCCGACGCGAAGCACATCCAGGCGCAGGACGTTCGAAACCATCTCCTGTTCGGATTTATCGAACACGCCGGCTGCGGTGCCCTGATCGATCATGATCCTGATTTCCTTTTCGGTGATCAGCGGCTCCTCGGGCTGTCGCGCTCTAAACAGCCGCAGAATGAAGTCGGTCGATAGGCTCAGAATCTTGACCAGAGGATACGCCACCAGCGAAATGAAATTCATCGGCCGGGCGATAACCATGGCGATTTTCTCCGGCTTTTGCAGCGCTAGCCGCTTCGGAACCAGCTCGCCGATGATCAGAGAAAAGTAAGTAATCCCGATGACCACCACGGCCAGCGATAGACCGCGGCTGTAAGGCGCAATTTCCGGAAACTGTTCGAGATATTCGGCTAGTTCGCCGGAAATGGCGGCTTCACCGAAAGCGCCCATGAGAATCCCGATCAAGGTGATGCCGACCTGAATCGTGGAAAGGAAATGAGAAGGTTCGTTGGCTAACTGGAGGGCGGCTTTAGCGCCGAAATGGCCTTCTTGGGCGGACTGTTGCAGGCGGATTTTCCGGGCGGAGACTATGGCCATTTCCGACATGGCGAATACGCCATTCAACAGAAAAAGAAAGACCAATATGAGAATTTCCATCAAAAGATAGCGGTTGTTTATCCGGTAAGCTAGAGTAGCGAATAAGAAAGGGCGATGCAAAAATGGTGTTTTGAAGCGCCGACAGTTGAAGAAGGGGAAAAGAAAACCGAAGGAGACATCTTGCGAACCCCACGCCATGTTGCCGATACGGCTTTCTCTTGCAACACTTTGACATGGGTTGTTGTCGAATGTTGCACGACCTATGGAAGGCAGCAGCTCGTCGCAAAGCCGTTGAAAAATGTCGTTAACGGTCTTATTTCAGAAACCGGCATGTCCGGCTTTGTTCTCTCTAGCGTGCCTGATATGTGAATCCAAGTTTGCGTTTATAAAGGAGGAAATGCTATGACCGACAAGCGAGAGAGTCAGACCAAAAAGTCCACCGGCAAAGAAGTGACGCAGCCGCAAGCGGGGCAATTCCTAAGCCCCTTGGACGAGCTCGAGCAATGGTTCGACGAGGTGCGGCGCAACTGGATGCAACCGTTCTTTTTTGGACGGGGCTGGCCGGAAAGAGAGTCCGTCTTCGGCGGGCGCGTGCCTAGAGTGGATGTGATCGACCGCGAACCGGAGTTGCTGGTCCGTGCGGAGTTGCCGGGGGTCAGCAAGGAAAACCTCGATGTCTCGCTGCAGGACAATACACTCAGCATTCGAGCCACGACCCGACGCGAGGAAGAGGAGGAAAAAGGCCAGTTCTACCGGCGCGAGCTGAGTCGGGGCGAATTTCAGCGGACCATCCGCCTGCCTTGCCCGGTGGAAGGGGATAAGGTCAAGGCGAATTTCAAAGATGGCGTGCTCGAGTTGACCATTCCCAAGGTGGCCACCTCCAAGCGTAAAAGCATTAAAGTCGAATAACCCATGAGGGGCCGTGGGACATGCCCCACGGCCTTTTTTATGGGCTGGACCAGCGCTGATGCGATCACCGTTTTCACCTCTCTACTTTTTGTTCTTTTTGGGCTTGCTGCTGTGGATTATCTTCAGTATCAAGCTGGGGCTGATTACCCTAACTTTCCAGAAACTCGGTTTGAATCCGGAATCGGCGCTGACGCTGTTGATTACCTCCTTGCTCGGCAGCGCCATCAATCTGCCTTTGTTTACGCTGCGGGTATCCGCCGCGCCACCGCCGATTGAAAGAATAGGATACGGCTTGCTGCGCCGGCCGCCGGTGCCTTTTACCGGCCGCACTCAAGTCGCGGTAAACGTGGGCGGCTGTTTGGTGCCGGTGCTGTTCTCGCTGTACCTGGTCAACAGCTACAGTGTTCCGCCTTTGCAAATTATTGCGGCTACGGCTTTTGTCGCTTCGGTCAGCTACTTCATGAGCCGGCCCATTCCGGGCGTCGGCATCGGCATGCCGGTCTTGGTCGCTCCGCTCGCGGCGGCTCTGGCCGCCATTTTCCTGGGAGAGGAATATCGGGCTCCTCTCGCCTATATCTCGGGATCGTTGGGGGTCTTGATCGGTGCCGATCTCTTGCGCCTGAAGGATATTCGCCGAATGGCGGCTCCGATTGCATCCATCGGAGGCGCCGGCACTTTCGACGGCATTTTCATAACCGGCCTGGTGGCAGTGCTCTTGAGCTGAAGCGGCGACATTCTCGAATTGCGGTACCGGTTTTGGGCGGCCGATTACGGTGACAATGCTGACTCTTAAACTTCTATTCCTGCTAATGGCCGCTAACGGCGTTCCCATACTGATCAACAAGGGACTGGGCGAGCGTTTGGCATGGCCTATAGACGGCGGCGCGCATTTCGTCGACCGGCGGCCGCTGTTTGGCTCGTCCAAGACCTGGAGAGGGTTCATTGCTGCGATTCCGGTTACCGGACTGGCCGCCGCGGGGGTAGGATTTCCCTTCGAGCTGGGTCTTTGCATCGGCGCCACGGCGATGCTGGGCGATCTCTTTTCCAGCTTCATCAAGAGGCGTCTTGGTGTTCCGGCCAGTGGCATGGCATTAGGACTGGATCAAATTCCGGAGTCTTTGTTCCCTTTACTTGCCGTGCGTGTCGAGCTGGGTTTGGAGCTTATCCATGTGGCCGGTCTCGTCGCCGGCTTTACATTCCTGGAACTCGTGGTCTCGCGTATCCTTTTCCAGCTCCGGATACGCGAGCAGCCCTACTAGGTCGAGCGCAACTGATGCAGGGTTATCTCGGGCGGGCAGTTCAAACGCACATCCACGATGCTGACACCGCTGCCGGCTGATGTGTAACCCTGCAAGGAGTGGTAACGCCATGGTCCGTTGCAGAACGCTCTAGGGGCGTTTGCGTTGAGAATGATGGGAATGCCTCCGGGCAGGCAAATCTGGCCGCCGTGCGTGTGGCCGCTCAGCATCACGTCGAAATTGGCATAGGCCGCGTGCCGATACATCTCCGGCGAGTGCGAAAGCAGAATGGAAACCGACTCCTGTGGAATTTGATCGGTGGCTTTCTCGATGTTGTCGGCGCGGTAGTAGTGAGGGTCGTCGATGCCGGCGAGATAGATGGTCGCATCGCCGCGAGTTAGGGCGATAGACTCGTTCAACAGCATGTGGATTCCCAGGTTTTCCAGCCCAGGCGACATGCGGATGGTGTCATGATTGCCCAGGACGCCGTAGACCGGCCCCTTCAGAAACGGACGAACCTTTTGCATGGCCGTCAGCGTCGGTTCGTACGGACCATAGGTTTGTGCACGAAAATCGCCGGTCAGAACGCAGATGTCGTAGCCATCGACCCGGTTTACGGCGTCGATGAGCGTGTCGGGAATATCCTCCGAGATGTCCAGATGAAGATCGGTAATGTGCAGCAGAGTAAAACCGTCGAACGCCCGCGGGAGCCGTTCGAGCTTGATCTCGTTATGACGGATTTGGATGGTTCGGGCATTTTCGCGGCCTCGGTTGTGCAGCCACAAGAGTCGCAGGATATGGCGCATCAAGCCATGAACGGAATACCAATTTTCGATATGGAATAAAGTGCGTCCCTGGCCGAACACGCGAGCCTCGAAATCATGCTCTATGCCCAGTCTTTGGTTGAGGTGGCAGCGCCCCACCCGCCTTTCCAACCTTCGATAGGTCTCTGAATCGATGGGCGGACAACGGAGGTGGCCGAGGGGAATGGATTCTGACGCGAGCGCCGCGTCTCCGGCCGCCTTCAGCGGCGGAAAGGGAAAGCGCTGGCCCGGTGGCGTGGGCTGCATTCGCGTCAAGGCATCACATGATTCAAAAGCTTGGCCAGCTTGCCCACCGCATCGTACACGACCGGAACGGCATCGCCTATGCGGGACGGCTCCTTGACGGCTCTTTCGACCCGAGCCGCCGCTTGGTTCATGGCCTGAACCGCCTGCTGGTAAACCGGTGACGAGCTGCTGATGGTGATATTGACAAGGTCGATTTTCTGCTGAAACAGTTGATCAAGCAGTTCGTCCACCTGATCGGCTTCGGGCAGCTTTTTTTCGCTCAGGGTTTCCAAGGCGCGAATCGTGCGTTGCAGGTTCTGAATAAGACTTTCCATTTTTTTACACCTTCACGAGCGATTGTTTACAAACATTGAACGAAATCACGCGGAGTTCGTCCAGAGCTTGTTGTATTCATTCTCTTGCCATATTCGTGTTAACTATTTTCGCTTAATCCGCCTCAATAAAAAAATACGCTAACAGAGCTTTCCATGAACATTGCAGCGATACAACAGGCTCTACGAGAGTTTGCCCGTGACAGAGACTGGGACCAATTCCACAGTCCGAAAAATCTCGCGATTGCGCTTTCCGTGGAGGCGGCGGAACTGCTGGAGCGTTTTCAATGGCTTAAGGATGATGAATCGCATCGTCTGGCCGAAAATCCCGAAGATTATCGCGCAGTGCGGGAGGAGATCGCCGACGTTCTGATTTATCTGCTGCGGCTGGCCGACCTCATGAGTATCGATTTGGAGGAGGCCGTGCAGGAAAAGATGCGGAAGAACGCTGAAAAGTATCCTGTCGAATTGGCCAAGGGAAACGCGGTGAAATACAATCGGCGCGACCAATAATCCCTCGCGGAGAACGGGTCTGTCATTTTTCGCCATTCGTTGCAGTCTGTGATGACAAAAACTTTACGCAATCAAGTGATCGCTTTGGCCGGCCTGTCCCAGGCGGTTTACCTCGTGCAGCACATCGCCAAGCGGGGAACGGCCGATCGCGAGGACATGGCGGCCAGCATCGGCAGCGTGCTCAAGATCGACTCGGGGGACGTGGTGGATGTTTACGGCGGTCTCCACTGCGTTATGACGGGGCTCAGGCAAATCGAAAAACAGTTGGGCGGTCCCGATGTCGTGGATCCGGAGCAGGCGCGCTACGCCTCGACGCTTATTTTTCTCGAGCGCAAGCTGATGAAGCAGCCCCGCATGCTCGAGGCCATTCGTGCAGGCATGGAAAAAGCCGCCGCCATTGCCGAAGAGCGGGGTGTTCTGGATGAGGAAGTGCTCGCAACGCTTGCCGAAACCTATCATCAGACCGTCAGCCAACTGAAGCCGCGGGTGATGGTGGCGGGCGAGCAGATGTATCTGTCCGATCCGGAGAATGGCAACAGAATCCGTGCGCTCTTGCTGGCCGGTATCCGCTCGGTGGTGCTGTGGCGAAAGTGCGGCGGCAGCCGATGGAAACTGCTGTTCCTTCGTCCGAAGCTGCAAAAGGAAGCGCAGCAGTTGCTCGAGTCGCTCAGTCGTACTTGAGATACCTGAAGCGCGGATCGTCCGGTGTGCCTTCCAGGATGCCGCCGGTTTCCGCGCCAGGCTGCCATTGCACGACCTCCTCGATCTTTTTCGCCAGAGCGAAATCCTTGTCCGTTACGCCTTTTGCCGTGTGAGTCATCAGCTTGACGATGACGAACGCATAAGACACGGTCAGATCGGGATGATGCCAGGCGGCCTCCGCGAGATGTCCGACCGTATTCACCACCATCAGGGTGGCTTTCCAGCTGTGGGTTCGGAATTTTCGGCGTATCCAGCCGTTTTCGTAATACCAATGCGGAAGCTCCTGCTTCAGGCGCTCTTCGATTTCTTCCTGGGAATAGGCCTTTTCTTCTTTTTTGGTCATGGTGAATACCTCCGGGCACGAGTGCTGACCAGTGACCCAGCTTGTGGTTCCCGAAACCTATTGTCAAGGCTCATACGGGTTCTGAGCAGTAGCATCAGCGCCATCATCCCCGTTGCATTGACCCGGTCATCGGCGAGATTTAACCTTGGCCTATCGATCTCTCGGAAACCGCTGGCTTTCTGCTGATCCGGAGCTCCGCGAGGGGAAGGAGAATACGATGGGTACACAAGGTCGAATTTTGGTGACCGGCGCGCTCGGCCAAATCGGTTCGGAGCTGATTCCGGCGTTGCGGACCCGATACGGAGACGGCCTCGTGGTGGCGGCCGATATTCGCATGCCCCCCGCCGGCGCGGGCGAAAGCGATAGCCTGTTCGAGCATCTCGACTGTACCCAGTTGCGCCAGATTCAGGACGTGGTGCGCCGTTACCGGATCGAGACCATTTATCATCTGGCGGCACTTCTTTCCGCCGTAGCCGAAGATCGGCCTCAGGTGGCCTGGAACGTCAATATGGGCGGTTTGTATCGTATGCTGGAAGTCGCCCGCCAGTACCGATGCGCCGTATTCTTTCCGAGTTCGATCGGCGCTTTCGGACCGACCACGCCGCGCGAAGACACGCCTCAAGACACCATCCAGCGTCCGACGACGATTTACGGCATCACCAAGCTTACCGGCGAATTGCTCTGCGACTACTATTTTCGCCGGTTCGGCGTCGATACCCGAGGCCTGCGCCTGCCGGGGATCATTTCCTATCGGACTCCGCCCGGCGGCGGAACCACCGATTACGCGGTGGAAATCTTCTACCAAGCGATCCGCTATCGTCATTACACCTGTTTTCTCCGGGCCGACACGCGTCTCGACATGATGTACATGCCCGATGCCGTTCGAGCCATGATGATGCTGATGGAAGCCGACGCCGCCGGGCTGAAACACCGCAATGCATTCAATGTGACCGCCATGAGTTTTACCCCTGGCGAATTGGCTGCCGAGATTCGGAAACATATTCCGGAATTTGCGATCGACTATGAGGTGGACCCGGTGCGTCAGGCGATTGCCGACTCCTGGCCCCAATCCCTGGACGACAGCGCGGCACGGACGGAGTGGGGCTGGACGCCACATTACGACATAACGCGTATGACGAGCGACATGCTCGAAAAGATTCGCGCAAAATTGCAGGGTGTATCTGCATAGGGACGGCAGCGGACTGCCTGAACGGATTGGAAAAGCTCCATGGAGCCCGGCTATCCCGGCTTTGATTCGCGTCCGATTGCCGTTTCCGGAATCAATTATTGAGCGACGAGGTGAACTATGGCCATGGACCGAATGGAGGCTTTGTTGAAGCAAGAGCTGGCGCAGCTGGACCGGTCCGGCGTGCGCAAGAGCCGGGAAACGATCATTACCGGCGTTCTGCCGCCGAGGGACGGGCACGGCATCCGTTATCTGCTGAAAGGAGAGGGAGACCGTCCGTTTCTCCGCATGAACTCCAACGGCTATCTTGGGCTCGCGCATCACGCGGACGTGATGAGGGCGGAGGAGGAAGGCGTCCGGAATTACGGTGCGGGTCCCGGAGCCGTGCGCTTCATCAGCGGCACCTACGAGCCGCATGTGCGGCTGGAACAGCGTCTGGCCGAGTTCCACGGCCGCCAGGCGGCAATGCTGTTCAGCTCGGCTTACGCGGCGGTGATGGGCGTTTTGCCGAGTCTGATCAGCCCCGAAACCGCGGTCATCAGCGACGAGTTGAACCACAACTGCATCATCAATGCGATCCGCCTGGCCCGGCCGAAGGAGAAGTTCGTTTACGAGCATTTGAACCTCGATCAGGCCGAGACGTTTTTACGGCAGGCGGCCGAGTCGTGCCGGCGGGGAATCATCGTGACTGATGGCATCTTCAGCATGCGGGGCGATCATGCTCCACTAAGGGAACTGATGGCGCTGGCCGAGACCTATGATGAAAAATTTGCCGAAGGGGTGTTCGTCGTCGTTGACGACTCCCATGGCGTCGGCGCTTTCGGGCAAACCGGCCGAGGCACCGAGGAGTATGCGGAGTGCGGGCCGGCGGATATTTTGATCGGTACCTTGGGAAAGGCTTTCGGCGTCAACGGGGGGTATGTCGTCGGCAGTTCGCTGCTGGTCGATTTTTTGCGCGAAAAAGCCCCGCTCTACATCTATTCGAACCCGATCACGCCGGGCGAAGCGGCCGCCGGCGCGAGAGCCGTGGAAATCGTGAGCGGTTCCGAGGGGCAGCAGCGGCTCGCGCGGCTGCGAGACTTGACGGCCAAGTTCCGGCAAGGTCTAACGGATTCGGGATTCGAGACGCTTCCCGGCGCGCATCCGGTCGTCCCTTTGATGCTCAGGGATACCGAAAGGACCCGGAGCATGGTCCTTCATCTGCGCGAGCGGGGCATTCTGGCGACCGGGATCGTTTATCCGGTAGTGCCCCGCGGCGACGAAGAAATCCGGTTTCAGGTTTCCGCGGATCATACCGAGGCGGACCTAGACGAGGTCTTGACGGCGCTGCGCGAGTTCTGGCGAACGAACGCCTCGTAATCGAACACCGGTTCCCGTGGCAAATCGGCCGGCAACCGTTTTCGAGCGCACGAGTCTTATGAATAAGCTTTCGCGTGAATATGCGGCGGGGCGCAAGTCGACAGGGCGACTTCGGGTTGTATATCATGTGCCCGGAGCGGCACGGAAATAAGGGGCTGAGCGCATATTCGGCCCCATCGACCCAAGCCTTACAGGGTCACAACACAACAACCAATGGACCGAACCACCAAGCAGAAGCCGGAAATTTGGACGAGCCGGACAGCATGCGCTGGACCAGGGCTTCGGTGGAGACTTTTTGGACTACTTACAGACTTGACACTTAATGGGAAAGACCTATGCAAGTACCACTAGAGATTACGTTTCGAGGCATTCCTCATTCCGACGCCGTTGAAACCCGCATTCGGGAGAAAGCCGCAAAACTGGAGCAATTCTGTGATCACATCATCAGCTGTAGAGTCGCCGTCGAGGCGGAGCATCATCATCAGCACCAGGGTAATCTCTATAAAGTCAGAATCGATTTGAGCGTTCCTCAGAAGCAGATCGTGGTCAGCCGCGACCATCACGACAAGCAGGCACATGAGGATGTGTACGTCGCGTTACGCGACGCGTTCGATGCCGCAAAGCGTCAGCTCGAGGAGCACGTCCGCATGCAGCGTGGCGAAATCAAGAACCATAAAATTTCGTCCACCGCCCTCTAATCGTTTAACCACACGACGGTCCGGGGCGTAACGAGATTTAATTGCTTCTTACGCCCCGCCGGTGTCCCGGTTCCCGCCAAAACCCCTTTCTCAGTTCCGCGCCTGTTTTATATCCGAGTGTCGTGACAGAGCGACATGTGCCGGCGGCGTCACGGGCTAATCGTTCTGTTCGCAGCAGATAGCGGAATCCGTCATGGGCTCCGTCGGGCTGATTACGACTCCGGTAATGGGATTGGGCCGATAAGTGGTACAACCCTTTAGTCCCATGTCGTAGGCCTGGCGGTACAGTGACTCCATATCGGAGAAAGGAAAGTTCTCGGGCAGGTAGACCGTTTTCGAAATGGCGTTGTCCACCGAACGTTGGATTGCGACCTGCATACGTAAATGTGCGAGCGGCGACAATTCGAAGGTGGTGACAAAAGCCGGCGGCAGCGTGTGCTTCGAACATTCGAGCTTCCACAACCGGACCGCATAGTTTTCGATGTCGTAGTTCTGAAGACCTTCGGGAGTTAGGACGCGTCGTTGATAGCGCTCGGCAAATGCCGGTTCGAGCCCGTTGGACACGTTGTTCGCGAGCAGACTAATGGAGCCGGTGGGCGCGACCGCCAGCAGATGGCTGTTCCGAATGCCGTGTCCGGAAATGCCTTTTCTGATGGTGCGCGGCAAGGCCCGAACAAATGGACTCTGTAGGTATTTGTCGCGATCCAAACAGGGGAAAGAACCCTTTTCGCTCGCCAGTTCGATCGACGTCCGATATGCCGCGAGACACACGGTTCGCATGATTTTGTCGGCAAGCTGACACGCCTGTTCGTCGTCGTAGCGCACACCCAACATTATCAGGGCGTCCGCCAGCCCGGTAATTCCCAGACCGATACGCCGTTTATCGAGCGCTTCATTCCGCTGTTGCGGCAAGGGAAACCGGCTGACATTGATGACGTTGTCCAGCATGCGCACAGCCACGGCGGTAATCCGTTCGATGCCCGCGAAATCCAGAGCGGCGTGATCCTCGAACGGCCGCGATACGAAGCGGGTGAGATTGATGGAGCCCAAATCACAAGCGCCGTAAGGGGGCAAGGGGATTTCGCCGCAAGGATTGGTGGCCGATATGTGTTCGCAATACCAAAGATTGTTTTCCCGATTGATGCGGTCGATGAACAGAACGCCCGGTTCGGCATGTTCATAGGTGGACCGCATGATGGCATTCCACAGGTCGCGGGCTCTGATCACTCGAACGATGCGGCAGGGAACAGGGGTGTCGATATGGGACCAGCGTCTCAGAACGATCTGTCCGGTACCGGCAGGGGTTCCCTCGGGATTGACGGGAAATACCAGCGGCCAATCCCGATCATGCTTCAGCGCGTCCATGAAATCATCCGTGATCAGTACGGAAAGATTGAAATTCCGTAGCTCGCCGAGGGTTCGTTTGGCACCGACAAAGGTTTCGATGTCCGGATGATCGCAGCGCAATGTACCCATCATGGCACCACGTCGGGCACCGGTCGAAAGAACCGTGGCGCACATGCTGTCCCAAATGCGCATAAATGATACCGGGCCGGAGGCGACGCCACCGCATCGGTGGGCGGGGATGCCGGACGGGCGCAGGGTGGAAAAGTCGTAACCGATGCCGCCTCCTTGCTGCATGGTGAGCGCCGCTTCCTTGAGCGCCGAGAAGATGCCTTCCATGGAATCTTCAATAGTGCCCATTACGAAACAGTTGAACAGCGTGACATCGTGTCGGCTGCCGGCTCCGGCCAGAATTCGCCCGCCCGGCAAGAACCGGAAGTCTTCCAAGGCTTCAAAAAAAGCGCGTTCCCAATGGGCGGAATTTTCGGGCTCGGCGCTGGCCAGGGCTCGCGCTACACGCCGCCAGGTATCCCTTACGCCAAAGTCGCGGCTCGCTTCGTCCGTGAGACGGTATTTCCAATTCCAGACCTCCCGTGACACGGGGTTTTCGAATACATCGGCGCGGTCCTGCATGAGACATCTCCGCTGCGTTTTGCGAGATCGTTGTGCCGGGATGAGCGGCGGGGGCAAGCTGGATGCCCGATTTCGCCGCGACATCCGACATTGTTCTTGCCTTAGACGCTTAATTCAACCCTGTTTTCTCTGAAGGCTCTAAATCTTGCCAAACGATTTTGCTCCGGGACGCGAGATCGTGCCAGCTACGGCCTTGCGAATCGAACAAAACCCAGAGATAGCCGAGGCCTAGGCAGCCGAAGGATATCAAGCCGCAGAAGAAGCGAATCGAAGCCTGGCCCCAGGAGATGGAAGTGTCGGCTGTCGTGCACAGGCGAATTTTCCAGGAACGCATTCCGAGAGTTTGTCCGCCATGGGTCCAGAACCACCCGACAAACGCGAAGCTGACCGTCAATAGATATGCGCTATACAGCCCGTGGTTCGGTTGAAAGGCTTCTCCGTGATGAAGCGGCAGCAGGAGGACCGTTGCGGCGAAGAGTACCGCAACCAGCACGACCATGTCGTAAACGAGCGCCGCCAGGCGGCGCAGCAAGCCGGGTGAGTTGTGCTTCGGAGTCACAAAGGCGACTCAATCGGAGTCTTCGACGCGCGTCCCCGCCTTATGCGGAGTTCGTCGCAGCGGATGAAACATCAACTGCGGCGCTCGAAACATTTGGCTTGTGCATGGTTTTTGCATTAATCATTAACGAGCGGTTTTTCCGGAAGTTGGTACTAAATCACATTATCTCGCGCCGTCCGCATGTAAGCTGAACGTCGAACAGTTTCGACCGGCGAGATAGCAGGATGACCGTTCAGTGAACGCTTGGTTTATCGTCGTTACTCAACGACAAGAGTCTCTGGGTTTCGTTAGCCGCCGATTTGGCGCCAAAGAACATCGAGAGGTAGACCAGTAGCGCGACTAGCAGCATGGACAGGGTGATCGGTGGGCGTACCAGGGGCAAGAACAGCAGAACCAAAAAGTTCGCGATGAGAGCGCTGGTATGAATCGGGCAAGCAAGGAATACGTCGAGTCTGGGTTTAAACATGTATCTCCTCTTCCAAAATCTTTTGCAATCATGGATTCGTAGAGATGCAGAATCGTACATCCCCTTCGAGCTGGATCGCCATTCCGGTGGCAATCCGGGAATCCTTGAAGTCGGGCAGCCGGCAGCGAATAGTAGCATAAAGGCTATGCAGGCCGCGGCGTTGTTGCAAAAGGGGATAATCGAACTGATCGTCAAGCGGTTTTCCTTCTACGCCTTGTTGACGATATGCTGGATATTGATCGCCGCTGCGGGATTGGCGTTCGCCGTTTTTCTCGACATTCAGCGGGAAACCCAGCGGTTTTCCGAGACGTCCGCCCTGATTCAAACGCAATTGGTTTCGCAAACGCGCCGCTATGTTGATGCGACACATGGACTGGCGGCATTCCTCAAGACCGAGGAGCCCATAAATCAGGAGAAGATCACTACCTACGCGCGCCTGATCTCGGACCAGGATGCCGGCATCTACTTCATGGGCACCGTTCCGAAGTTCGACAAGGAGACTTTGGAAGAATTCGTTGCCTTAAGGCTTCATGAGGGTGTCGCTTCTTCGGTACATCTTTTTTCCGATCGTAGGAATCGCCTGATTCGAGTCGCGGCTGTGGGCAAACCGTTCTTGTATGCTCCGAATTCCATTGCGCCGGACGCCGATGAGACGCGACCCTTGTCGGAGACCGATGTCGATTTGGTATCGGTACTCGGAAACGCCTTTCAGCGCGCTCTGAGGTCCGGAGAAATTGCCGCCAGTCGCTCGTTCCTGCTCAATAACGGCGATTGGGGTTATGCGCTCGTGGAGCCGGTAAGTTTAACAGGCGGCGTAAGTTTCGCCGTAGTGATATGCAGGGTGAAGGCTCTTTTCCATCTCCCTTCCGATTCCGTTGCGTTGGCGCTCACCCTGTTCGAGTCGGTGCACGCTGGAGCAAATCCGGGTGACAAGTTGATTCATAAGCAGGCTTCGCCGGCAACGCCCCTCGAATCCAGCTTGTTTCCCAAGCTGCTTTTTCGCAGCTCTTTCGGAGAGCCGGAGAAACACTTATCTCTCGAAATCGAACAACAATTGGGGTGGGCGAATCTTGATTGGAACCGGCTGAACCTGATTTTTGTGGGATCCTTGGCATGTCTCCTCATGTTTTTCAGTGTTGCCAGAATCTATGACCGCTATGAAAAACGTAAACTCGAGGAGGGCAACAGGCTATTTTTGTTGGCCAATTTCGATCCGTTGACCGGACTGCCCAATCGTCAGTTATTCATGGATCGGTTGGATCAATCGCTGGCCGAAGCTCACCGGTCGAGGCGGAAGGTGGCCGTGCTTTACCTCGATTTGGACGGATTTAAACAGGTCAACGACTATTACGGGCATCAGACCGGGGACAAGGTCTTGCAACGCGCCGCCCGCATTTTTCAGCATTCCGTTCGGGAAACGGATACCGTAGGCCGATTGGGAGGAGACGAATTCGTAGTGCTTCTGCAGAATATCGGAGACCGTTCCGGTGCGGAATCCGTGGCCAGGAAAATCAAGAAAGCGTTTTTCCAACCGTCCGTGGACGTCAATGGAACCAATAAGTTGATGCCGGTCTTAGGCGCTAGCGTGGGCATCGCCGTCTATCCTGAAGACGGCTCGACCACCGCCGAATTGCTGAGGGCAGCCGATCAAGCCATGTATCGGGACAAGGCCGTCGGCAAGAGCCAACAGAGTCCCACCCTTGTACTCAAATCTCTGGATTGTCATCCGGCGTCGTGGTGACGATCACTGCTTTTCCAACGCATCCCGTCACAAGTACTTCCGGAGCGGCGTCAGAACGAAAGACTGATCGCCGCGTCCCCGGCGCGGCGCATTGAGCTCGTTTGCGTCCGGCTCCGGCGTTTTTTGGGGTCCATTCAGCTATCGCGATTTATACCGGCGACTTCGTTTCAGAACCGCGCAGGGACAAGCGGGTCCTAATCATTAGGAGCGGAAATCCTCCGATTACTGCTTTAAAGCATTGAATATTCATTGTGGATACGGAGGTCTGTCATGAAAACATCAATCATCATCACCGTGCTCGCATTGCTGGGTTCATCCTGGGCAGCGGCTGAGCAACAGCGAGTTCCGGGAACTCCCAACCCGGATGAAGCGACTGAAAGATCCCTGGACATTACCAACCAGCCGGCCGAGCCGCCGGCCCAGCGCCCGTCCGGCCAGCAGATCGAAAAGGACATACCGGCGACCAAGCATCAGGTCGAGGTCGAACGGGAAATCAAGAGCGAGCGTTTCAAAAAGCTGGACGAGAACCGCGACGGCCTGATTTCCGAAAGCGAAGGTCGCTCCGACAGCAAGTTAATGGAGCGTTGGCGCGAAATGGACAGGAATCAGGATGGCCAATTGGATCCGGATGAGTTTTCGAAGTTCGAGCAGAACGAACCAGTCGAATAGCCGGCTACGTAAATGCGGACTGGCGCATTGTCATTTCCACCTCGAAGACGCTATTGCCGATTCCTCCGGGGGCGCCGCAACTATCCCTGCCGCTTTCAACGGCTCACGGCCGCTCAGAAGGTGATCTTTCCTCGGGTCGCATCGGGTGTCGCTTTCGGCGGCACCCTCATTTCAAGCGGAGCATTGGCTATCCCGTCTTGCCAAGCATGGTCTTACGGAGATAGGCGAACGGTTTTGCCGATTGCGTGAATGACCGAAGCGGCCGGGCCATTGCGGTAAAGCCGAGCGTCTTCAAGATTTCATGCGGGTCGCCTTGTGGAGTTTGAAGCAAGGCTTGATCGAGTCCGTGTATCGCTAAATAGCATGGATCGTCCGGGACGGACCCCAGGCTTAGCGGATTCAAGGTTCGTAGGGCAGGGCCGACCTTGGTCGGTACGCAACCGACAGCAAAACTGTTACGAGGTTCCGATTCAACCAGATCGCGGCTGCCGAGGGCATGATAGTCACCGCGGCCCATCAGCGGTTGACCGGGATATTCGGCATTTGAACAGCAAGACCAGCCGTCCTCCACCGTAAGAATGCAGAAGACCATAATGATCGGCTTTTCACATTCCGAAACGGCCTTTATCACCGGCTCCCCCTGTTCGAATGTCCTTTGTCTGACGATGCAGCGGTCGGTTTCCGTGAAGGAAAAATGCGAGTCAACGTCAAAGGATGTCGGGTACTTTGCACCGAACGAGATGCTCGACGGAACGGCCGGCTTAGCGGCGACGACGCCCGACAAAATCGAAACCGCTGCGGCGGCAGCGGCAATGCTGAGGGTTTTCATAGGGTTCTTCCTTGAGATGGTTTCCGTCGCTCGTGTCTCGTTCGGAGTCCCGATCAGCTACCAAATTGTGCGTACAAGAAGATACCCGCATCAATTCGCGGCATAACATAAGTATGCTTCCATAGGTGTACAAACCTATACCGTCGGCTCGACTTACTCGACACCATTAAGTACCAATACGGTAGCGGGAACTGAATAAGCGGCGACTTTCTCGAAGGGGTTAGGTCGCCTGATGTGCCTTGCTGATACGGTTCCAGGCGGAAATTTCCCTCATGCTAAGGAGGCTGCCGACATGGACTATATCGATATTGCTCAGATCGTTGAAGAATGTACGCGAGCCGAAGCGTTGCAACGCCTGAAGGCGTCATTGGCCGAGAACGAACAACAAATTACCGACCCCGAACGGGGGCTGGTGGTTTGTCTCGATTGCGAGGCTCCTATTCCTTTGGAGCGCCTTGCGGCCAATCCCCGCGCGGTACGCTGCATCGATTGCCAACTGGAGTACGACCGCGAGCAGCAGAACGAGGCTCGGTTATATCCGAATTTCGATGACCGGGATAAGTGAGGTCTCGCACTTTGGTCCAGCATCTGTTCGGCGTAATTGCCCGCCGCTTTTGCGAAAACCGGTACGAGACCTGATCGAGTCTACCGTTTGCTCGCGATACGGTTGGTTTCGCCGATTTATTCGTGCTGCTCTGCAAGGCTCTCGCGCATCCAGAGCAGCAATGTAATTTGCCGGGTCGCTTGGTATCCACGCGATACGGCAAAGATGTTTTCAAGGACCAAAATGGACTGAGTGTTATGTTGCCATCCGATTGTAGCGTCCAGCTCATGGACATTGACGATTCGATATCCGCCGAAGACGCCATTTCGGTTCAGTCGCGAAAAGACGAATTTCTCGCGATGCTGGCTCATGAATTGCGCAATCCGTTGGCATCCATCCGTAACGCGGTCGAAGTGTTGCGCCGCTTGGACTTGCAAGAGCCAAGGGCGGAGTGGGCACGGGAGGTGGTGGACCGCCAGGCGGCTCAGTTGTCCCGAATGATCGACGACTTGCTCGACGTATCCAGGATTACCCGAGGGACGATTACGCTTCGCCCGGCCCCGCTCAATCTCGCTGCCATAATCGTTCGGGCGATCGAAGTCAATTTGCCGCTGATCAAGGCCCGTCGGCTCAAGCTCATCGTCGAATCGGGGCCGCTCGATCTCGATCTGGACGGTGATGAGGTGCGCCTAACCCAAGCCTTGGCCAATATTCTCAACAATGCCGCAAAATACAGTAACGAGGAGGGGCGGATTTGGCTCTCGGTGGAGATCGAATCGGGCCAAGCGGCCGTGCACGTCAAGGACGAGGGAATCGGCATACCTCCCGAGCTTTTGTCCCACATTTTCGATCTGTTTACTCAAGGGCCGAGGACATTGGACCGCACGCAAGGCGGCCTGGGGATAGGGCTTTCCGTGGTGCGACGCTTGATCGAAATGCATGGCGGGAAAGTGGAGGTTTCCAGCGAGGGCGAAGGACGAGGCACCGAGTTCGTCGTGTGGCTGCCGCTCCGAGGCGAACAAGGCCTTATTTCCGGTCGCGATCCTCACGATTCTCCGGCGACCTGGTCCCGGCTAAACTTTTTGGCAACGTAGTGATCAACCGCCTGAGACTATGGTTGCTTTCCTAAGCTCAAGCCGGACGTTGTCCGGCTTTTTTCGTCGTTCGATCGCGGGTTAAAGCCCGCTCCCACTCATAATTCCATTCGGCATTCGAGTGAACACTCATCGTAGGGTGGGTTAGCCCTTCGACAGGCTCAGGACGGGCCCCTCGGCTCCGCTCGGGACAGGCCCTTCGACAAGCCTGTCCTGAGCATCGTCGAAGGGCTCAGGACAGGCTCCGCGTAACCCATCGATTCAAGGTCGCTCGATGGGTTTCGCTTCGCTCTACCCATCCTACAAGAATGAATTCCTCGGAAAGCGATTTGGAATAAGGCGCCTGCAATCAATCCATACGCGCCAACGGAAACGACGATAAGAAATGCCGCGGCGTCAAGCCATGCGGCTGATCGGCTTTAGTCCGAGGCGCCTGGCAAGGCGATGCAGATTGCCCCGGTCCAGTCCCAGGCGGCGAGCCGTTTCCGACCAATTGAAACGGCACTCGTCCAGCGTCTTGAGGATCAACTGCCGCTGAAAATCGTCCACCGCACGTGCAAGCGATATCGGGTTCGTTCCGAACGCCAAGCCGGTCTTGGCATCCACGCTCCAGTGGATTTCAGAGCCGATGTCCAAATCTTCGGGTTGCAAGGTCAACGAACGTCCCCGGTCCGCCGAGGCGCGCAGAGCGGCGCGGAGAACGACGTGCTCGAGTTCCCGTACGTTGCCGGGCCATGAATAGGCCCTCAGGGCTTCGATGGTCGCGGGCGCCAGGTTGGCGCGGTCCAAGCCCAGGCGCGTCCGCGCCTGATCCAGGAAATATCCGGCCAGCGGTGCAATATCCGTGAGCCGTTCCCGCAGCGGCGGTACGTTCAAAGGGTACACGCTGAGCCGATGATAGAGGTCGGCTCGGAACCGCCCCGCCTTCACCTCTTCGTCGAGCTGCCGATTGGTTGCGGCGATGATGCGGACGTCGGCCCGGTGGCTCTTGTCCGAGCCGAGCCGCTGGATCTCGCCGAATTGCAGGGCACGCAGCAGCTTCGCTTGGATAGCCAGGGGCAGTTCGCCGACTTCGTCCAGAAACAAAGTGCCTCCCTCCGCCAACTCGAATTTGCCGGCCCGATCGGTATGGGCGCCGGTGAAAGCGCCGCGGACATGTCCGAACAGTTCGCTTTCGGCCAAGGACTCCGGCAGCGCGGCGCAGTTCACGTACACCAGGGGTTGGTCGGCCCGCAGCGATTGCGCGTGTATGACGCGAGCGACCACCTCCTTGCCCACCCCGGTTTCTCCCATCACCAGGACCGTCAGATCGGATCGGGCTACGATACCGATGTTGCGCCTCAGTTCCTGCAGCGCGGGGCTGTCGCCGAGTATCTGCCCGCGGCGCTGTAGGGCCTCGTTGACCAGTTCGCTGGTCACCAGTTCGCGGTGTCTAGCCAATCTTTCGAGCGCACTGATAAAGGATTCGTGACGCAGCGCCACCGTCGCGATGGCGGCAAAGGTCTGGAATATGTGGTCGTCTATGCCGTCGAATACGCCGGGTTTTAACGCATCCGCCGAGAGCACTCCGAGCAGGGTGTTCTCGTTATAAAGGCTACAGCCGATACAGGAATGGACGGGCAATCGGCCTCCGGCATCATTCAGCAATAGCGAATCGTAAGGATCGGGCCTAGGGTCGTCGGCCTCGAATCGGATCGGTGTTCTCGAACCGAGGATCGCCGCCAGCCGGGGATGTTGCTCCGGGGCGAATTGGCGTCCCATGACCTCGGGCGAAAGGCCCCGCGTCGCCACGGGCACGAGTACCCCGTCTTGGAAGCGCAACAGGGCGCAAGCGTGATTTCCCGTGACTTTGGCGAAAATTTCGAGAAATCCCTCGAGGCGCTCTTTCATCGAAAGATTCGCCGTCAGGCTCAAGACCGCTTCGCGAATCGCGCTCTCGGTCGTTCTTATCTTCGAGCGTTCGTTCATATTTCAAAGGTTCGTAGTCGAACATTCCCATAGAGGCGTAGTCGAATTAACCACAGTGCTGTCATAGTGACAGCAATGAGTTCTTGTGGCAATTGGCGCGTTATTTCCGAATGCACGGTTATTAACCCTGCCTCTAAATTAGGCCGGGTTAATCCGGGGCAGGGATGCCCAGGCGCGGCGACAAGCCGCGTAAGCCCAGGCCGGGCGTGTGCCGGGCCTGGGCGGCGGCCCGAAATACCAGAAGGGTATTTACGGGCCTGATTAATGGATTCGAAGCTTTGTTGGAGGGTTGAAGGTCAGGCCGGGTTGTTGTTTGTTGTCGAGTCGATGTCATTATGACGACATTGGCCGGTGTTTCTTTGAAATGTTTTTTGAATTCAATCACCTGCGTTGTGGCATTAGGGTTGCTAAGGATGGGGCACGGGTGCCCGGCGCATCGGACATGTCTACGTCGGAAAGCGACGAATAGCTTGTTCGAAGCGATGTCCGGGTTCTTTATCTCGCACTGGATTCCATGGGACTGGGGTACCTCCCAAATATGAAACGTTATAGCTTGTTGCTGTTTTTGCTGGTTGCACTGAACGCTTGTCTCGCTCCTCCGATCAAGCCGCCTGCCGACCGGTCGGGCAGCTTGCAGTCGATCCTCGTGATTCCGGTGGAACCGCCGCCCCTCGAAGTGATGCCGGACCTCATCGAATCCCGGCTGCCCATTTATCGGCAAAACGATACCGTTCCTTACGATCTGTTTCTGGAAAGGAAGATTTACCGGAATCCCGGCGGAGTACTGATCGCCGGACTGGTAAGCCACAATGATATCGTGCCGGAACCGTCTCTCCCGCGAATCGCGTCCGTGGCAGACAATCCTGAGCTGGCTCCGGTCGCCTCGCTGGCGGAGAACTGGGCCCCCACGCTGGTGTTGGCGCGGGAAGCGGCCGAGATGTTGACCGCCGGGGGATTCAAAGCCGTTTCCGCCGAGCAGTACTACCCGTTGCCGATCGCCCCCGGCAACCGCACCGCAAATCTCGCCTACTGGCATAACGCCATCCGGCAGTGGTACAACGGCGACACCTCGTCCGTCGATTATCGGTCCCACGCCAAAGAGCGGGTGGATGCCGTGCTGGAGGTGGGAATCGGGACCTACAGGATTTTCGAGTCGCAGACGCCCTTGCAGGTGCTGGTCAAGCTGATTGACCCCGCCACCGGGCAAGTCATCGGAAGAGCCGATGCCGATGCGTATCCGGTGGCCGGAGCGGCACCCAATCTTCTCGACCACGAAGCGGAAAAGTTCAAGCAGCTCGTGACCGATGTCGGCGCGAAGCTCGTTCGCCGCGGCTTGGCCGACTTGGGGCTGCCGGCGCCGCGGCAAGCCCGGTCCGATCAGCAGAGCATCGAAGCCGCTTCGGCGGCTATGGCGAGCAGCCGCTCCGAATGACAAGGGCGGCTGCGCTTCATGCTCATCGCCTGCCCTCTGGAAAAGGCGGCGCCGGCGGATGGCCGCTGCGCCGCCCGGCTGACTGCGGTCAAGGCGTCGATTAGGTGACCGTTTTCTTCCCCAGACGCCTTCGCGGCTGGCGCTTCACTCTGTTCAACATCGCGCTCGGCTTGGGGCACATGGTCGTGCTTTTCAACGCCGGCTCTTATATCGCGCTGATGCCGCATGTCGCGGGCGACCTGGGAGGAGTATCGCCGAGCCTCGGCACCTGGGCCCAGACCGATTTCATGATCGCTCTGGCCTTGGCGTTTCCCATCGCCCGCTGGCTGTCCGGGCGTTTCGGCGATTACCGCTTGTTCGCTACGGCCTTTGTGATCTATGCAGCGGCCTCTTATTTCTGCGCCATCAGCGAAACTTTGCGGCTGTTCCTGCCGGCGCGCATCGTTCTCGGCTTTGCCGGCGGCGTTACGCTGCCAATCGGACAAGCCCTGTTGCTGAAAGAGTATCCCGCTCGGCTCAAATCGGTGGGGCTTGGGATATGGGGGTTGTTCACCCTGATGCCGTTTACGATCGGATTTCCCATCGGCGGCTGGCTGGCCGACGAAATCGGGTGGCGTTATCTGTTTTATCTCAACATCCCCGTCGCCCTGGCCATTGCCGGCGTAACCGGTTCATTACTTTATGGGCGGGGATTCCAGCGGCGCTACACCCGTTTCGATTTCGCCGGCTTTATCCTGTTGGCTCTGATCTTCGGCGGCGTGCAAACCATTCTGAATATGGGCAACGATTTCGACTGGTTCGATTCGCCCTTTCTGCGCGGCGTACTGATCGCCGTTGTCGTAGCGCTGCCTTGTTTCGTCATCTGGGAACTGGGAGAGCGGCACCCTGCGATGGACATCCGGCTGTTTACCCATCGCAACTTCACGATTGGCATCATTTGCCTTGTCCTAGGTTTCTTGGCGATCCAGGGACTGCTGTCGCTGTTCATCGTCCAGCTCCAATTGCTGCTGGGATACTCGTCATTTCTTGCCGGCCTCTTGTTCCTGGTGATGATCTTTTTGGCGGCGCCGGCGATCGCCGTCATGCACGAGCTTATCAAGGGCGTCGATGCGCGGGTGTTCGCCTGCCTCAACCTGCTGGGCTTGGCGTTCACCCTGTCCTGGATCGGGCTCTTCGACGATCCGGGATCGTTCGATCAGATCGTTTGGCCCATGCTGCTCCTCGGCTTTTTTCTGGGTTCGTTCTTCACGCCGCTGACCGCCATCGCCCTTCACGGGCTGACGCCGAGCCAAATGATGCGCGCCGCGGAAGAGGCAGCAGCGCTGAGAATCGCCGCGGGTGCGCTCGGCATTACCTTGCAGGGCGTCATGCTGTTTCGGCGCAGCCCCTTTCATCAGCTTCATCTGGCCGATCAATTCGGGGGGCGCCGGTTTCCGTCGCTGGACTTGCTGCCGCGGCTCTCGTCGCGTCTGGAGACTGCCGGCCTCGATCCCGGCATCGTACAGGGCAAGCTTCTGGCCCTCATCAGACAGCAGGCCGCCATTCTGGCGGTCAACGATGCCTTCTTGATGGCGGGATATCTCTTTCTCGGGCTGGCCGGGCTGGTGTGGCTGGCCCATCCCACTCACAGGCCGCTGCGTCCGAGTCCGGCGGAGGACCTGAGGGAAACCAAGGCCGAGGAACTGATGGAGCAACCATGAATCGCCGATCTGCCTATCGTCGCCTGATTGCTGGTCTTAGCGTCCTGTTTCTGATCGCAGGCTGCGCCTGGATTCCGTCCGGCGGGCAGCGTGCCGAATTTGCCGACGCCCCGGGCATTACCCAGAAACTGTCCGAAGCCCGCGACGGTGAGCTTCTGGGGGTACGGAATTCGTGGCCACAGGAGAGCTGGTGGCGGCAGTTCGGCAGCTCCGAGCTGAACCACCTGATGGACATGGCGCTCAAGGATAACCCAGGTCTCAAGGTGGCTGCCGCCCGGCTGCGCGAGGCGGAAGGCTTTGCCCGCGTGGAGGGGGCGAGACTGCTGCCGTTCCTGGATGCGGAGGCGGAGGTCGCAACGGCGCGGTTTTCCGAGTACAGCTTCAATGTCGCCCTTAGGGGAGCGCATACCGTCTCGGCGTTGATCAATCCCTTGAGCCTCCGCTACGAATTCGATTTCTGGGGAAAAAATCGGGCGGCATTGGAGGCGGCTCTGGGCGAAGCGGCAGCCGAAGACGCGGAACAGGCCGAAGTCAGGCTGCAATTGACCGCCGCGATAGCGAGGTGTTACTTCCGAGGGGTCGCGCTGCGGCAGCAGCTCGATCTCGCTGATGACATGGTGGAATTGCGGCGTAATTTGCTCCAACTGGCCGAAACGCGTTACGAGCTGGGGCTGGACTCCGCGGATCCGGTCAAACAGGCCGAATCCGAGCTGGAAGCGACCGGCAAGCGCCGAGCCATTACCCGCGACTACCTGGACTTGCAGCGGAACTTGCTTGCCCGCTTGATCGGCCGCGGTCCTGATGCGACACAGCACCTGTTTAATCGCAGCGTGACGCTGCCCGAAAAAATTCCGCTGCCCACAAAGCTTCCGCTGGAACTGCTCGCCCACCGTCCGGACCTCGCTGCCGCACTGCACCGGGCCGAGGCGGCGGCGCAACGGATCAAGGTAGCCAGAGCCAGTTTTTACCCGACGGTCGATTTGACCGCGTTCGTCGGCTTGAACGCCCTTCGCATGACCAAGGGTGCGAGCTCCCTCGCCAATATCCTTTTTTCGGGTAACAGCTTCGCCTATGGCGTCGCGCCTGGCCTCAGGCTCCCCATCTTCGAAGGCGGGCGGCTGCGCGGCCAGCTGTCGGTGCAAAGGGCGGAATACGACGAAGCCGTGGAGCTCTACAACAAGACCCTGCTGCAAGCGGTGCAGGAAGTCGCCGACAGTCTCAGCAGTTGGCGCGACACCCGGGCCATCGTCGAAGCGCACAACCGCCTGCTGGCTTCGCAGCGGGAAGCCCTCGATCTGGCTCAAGAGCGGCTTCGCAGCGGCCTGGACGATCGCCGGACGATGCTGGCGCGCCGGCATTCCGTTCTGGATCAGGAATTCACGCTCAAGACCCTGGAAACCGATCAGCTCGTTGCCATGACCGATCTCATCGAGGCATTGGGCGGCGGATACGCCAACGGTCTCGACGACACCCGCCTCCGACCGATTTCAGATTGAGAGGGCTCCTGCCGAAACATGGACCAAGCCTAGGCGCTATTCTGTCGAGCCCAAAGACAGTCCCTTCCACTCGATTCAAAATAATTCCAAAAACTCGAACAGGCATCTATGAAGATTCATCCGAAGGCGATCCGCGCGCGGCGCAACCGTCGTCTTTTGCTGGTGGCGCTGGCCGTGCTCGCGTGCGCTCTGGCCGCGGCCATCTACTGGTGGGTGCATGGCCGTTTCCGGGTCGAGACCGACAATGCCTTCGTCGCCGGCAATCTGATTCCGGTCGAAGCGGATGCGACCGGCATCGTCACCCAGGTCCTGGCCGAGGAAACCCAGTTCGTGAACAAGGGCGACCTGCTGGTCCGGCTCGACGAACACCGCGCCCATGCCGCCCTGGGACAAAGCGAGGGTGACCTGGGGCGGACCGTGCGCGGGATCGGCGCGCTGTTCGCGACGCGCCAGCAACTCTGCCAGAAACTGGACGCGCGCTCGGCCCAGCTCGCACGGGTGCGCCACGACGTCATTCGCTTCCGTCAGGCGTTTCCCAGCGGTTCGGTTTCGGAGCAAGTCCTGCAAAACGCCGAGGATCAGATGACGGCCCTCGAAGCGGAACTGCGGGAGGTCGGCGCGGAACTCCAGTCCATCGAGGCGCGGGTCGGGGGAACCAGTCGCACCGAACACCCCGAAGTGGAGGCCGCCAAGCACCGCTTCGTCAACGCTTACCTCGATTTCGTCCGACAGCGCATCCGGGCGCCCGTTTCGGGTTATGTGGCGAAACGCAAAGCTCAGGTCGGGGATCGGGTCCATCCCGGAGATCCGCTGCTCATGGTGGTGCCGCTGGACCATCTCTGGGTGGAGGCGAACCTCCGGGAGACCGAGCTGCGCAAAGTGCGGCCCGGCCAGTCGGCCGAGGTGATCGTCGATCTGTACGGACGGCGCCGTGTCTATCACGGCACGGTCGAAGGCCTGGTGCCCGGCACCGGCAGCGTGTTCGCCCTGTTGCCGCCGGACAATGCGACCGGCAATTTCATCCACATCGTCCAGCGGGTGCCGGTGCGCATCGCCCTGCGCAAGGACGAGATCCTGAAACGGCCCATCCGCCCCGGATTGTCCACGGTGACGTCCATCCATATCGATGAACCCGGCCGGCCGCTGGACACCTCGCTAGCGGAAGTTACCGCTCCGGCGTATGAAACCGATATTTTCAGAGACGAGCTTGCCTCCGCGGAACTCAGGGCGCAGGAAATCATCACGGCCAACGTGGTGCCGCAAGACGATTCCTTGGAGTCTTCCTGCAGCCGGTCCGGCGCACCGCTTCATGCCACGCAAACCCCGCCTCGGCGGAGATAATCCTAGAAACGGCAGTTGACCGCTTGGATGGAGTAGAAACGCCTCATGGATTCTGACCGTCGTCCCTCCTACCGATTTCACCGCTTGGGTGAAGCCGCTACGTGCACTCGAGCACGCCCAACTGCCGTTTCCAGGATAATCGGAGCGGTAACTCATGGTGTTCCAGGCCGTTTCAACGGTGCCGCTCACCGAGGGTGGCGCGAAGGCGGGTGGGGTCAATGCCGCCGCCATGGCCCTTGATGCCCCGGCCGCCATCGTCGGCGATCGGGCTGTTCGCGATCTGCATCGATGCAAAACGCGCCGAAATGCCGTCTCCGCGATTACCGAAAACGCGAGTATTCGTGAGAACCAGCATTGGCGGACACTCCAAGCCCGTGGTATCGCTTATCGGAGAAATTCCGGTTTTGCCCTGTTGAAGCGTTACGTTGTACAGCATGACGCTGGGCGGTACCGAATAAAAGCCATCGCCGCATGCCACACGGAGCGATAGCAGATCGAAGACGGGCGTATTCGGGGCGTCCGAGAGTGTAATCGAATGGCCGTTGCCGTCTATCGTTATGCGCGTTTGAACACAGGGATCCGGGTAGTAACGGCAGTCGCTCGCCACCACGGGCAATGCTTCCGTCAGGACGACGTCGCCGGTGAGTTCGATGGTGTCGTCTTCGGAGCCCGCGGGACAGCCGCCGGTCCGGGTATTGAATATCGCCGCCGTAATGGCATCGGCCAGAGTGCAAGCCGTGCTTTTATCGGCGCTTCCGCCTACGGTAAAAACCGTCGCCTCGGCAGATTCGGCCGCCAAGGCGGAAGCTAGCGGCAATAAGACCCGTAGATATTGGCAAAGCGTTGAGCTGAAGATGAAAGCTGGCATGCCCTTTCCTCCTTGTTCGACATGAGTCGTGCACAATCCCGAGATCATCGGTAACTGCGGAAGTCTGCATTCGGCCTCTGATGCCTTCAATGTCATTTAACAATGTAGAAGGCGGCGGAATCGGCTCGCTCGGCCCGACTTGATCCCGAATATTGCCGCGCGGGACGGAGCTTTTGCGGGATCGAGAGACATGGAGTCCGCCAACGGAAGCATCGTCGTGAGCCGAAAAACGCTCATGCCCGTTAGGGCGGCTCGCCGGTCAGGCGTTCGGATAATGTTTTACGAAGTGTTTCGACCGGTTTTCGTACCCGTTCGCCATGTAGAAGCGGTGGGCGTCTGTGCGCAGGTCGCTGCTGGTCAACTCGACCCGGGTGCATCCCCGCCCGATGAAGAAGTCGTCCGCTGCGCGCAGCAATTCGGCGCCTATGCCTCGTCGTCGCATGCTTTGGTCGACCACGAGAGCGGAAATGCGTCCCCATTTTCCGATTTCGTGGAGCGGACTAACGACGTGCAGAACGATCGTTCCGACCACCTCCGCGCCGATTTCGCCCACCAGCGCCAGATCAGAATCCGATCCGTCATAGGCGAGGAGTCTCGCCCGAAGTTCGCCGACGTCGATAACGTAGCCCAGTTGCCGGAAAAGGCGGATCAGCCGTTCACAATCCGAGGATGCCGCGGGGCGCACCTTCATGAGCAGCCTCCCAGAGGAGAATCGGCTCCGGCTTCGTTCGGCATTACCGGCGCGGACGATCAAGCTTCCCGGCTGAGATGCGCCAGCGCGTGCGCATGGGATTCCCAGTTTTGGCCGTCGAAGGGCTCGATGACCAGTTCCTTGGGCTTCGGACTAAGGCAGCGGACGTTCACGTCGTAGCCGTCCGGGTTCGATCTAGGGATATAGAAGGGCTTTATGCCGCAGGTCTTGCAGAACAGGTGCTTGGCGACGCCAGTGTTGAAGGTGTAGACAACGAGGTTCTCCTCACCCTTTATCAGCCTGAATTGCGATTTGGGGACGATGAGGTGCAGGAAGCCGGACTTGGAGCAAATCGAGCAATTGCAGTCCTGGCAGACAACGCGCTCGGGGGCCTCGACCTCGAATTGGACCGCTTCGCAATGGCAACTACCGCGGTAGAGCATGGTTTCCGTCTCATGAAAAAGAATGCCGATATTGCGGACCGTCATGACCGACTGTAAGCGGCATGTGTTATTAACCCAGCCTATAAATATAGGCCGGGTTAATCCGGGGCAGGGATGCCCCGGCGCGGCGACAAGCCGCGTGAGCCCAGGCCGGGCGTGTACCGGCCTGGGCGGCGGCCCGAAATACCAGGAGGGTATTTACGGGCCTGATTAATAACGATCCGGAGGAACATGATAATGCTCGGGGCGATTGAAGCCTAGCGAGGCTATCGAGGACGCGAATGATGGCACGGCCAGGGGCTCTTTCCGATTCCTACGCAACTCGCGATGTTCTTCCATAAGTACCGGCCGTTTCAATCCAAAAGCTCGTTCAGCCGCCGTTCGAGAAACCGCCGCTCCGGTTCCTGCCGTGTCAGGCTAAGCGCCCGCTCGTAAGCGGCGCGGGCTTCCGCCGTTCGTTCCAGCCGGCGGCACAGGTCGGCGCGAGCCGCATGCGCCAGGTGGTAGTCCTCTAAATCGCCTCGGGCGAGAATGCCGTCCACGAGCGTGAGGCCTGCCTCGGGCCCGTCGTACATCGCCACCGCCACGGCGCGGTTCAGTTCCACCACCGGCGACGGCTCGATTCGCAACAGCACGTTATATAGCCCGACGATCTGCGCCCAGTCGGTCTCGCCGGCGCTCGGCGCTTCGGCATGCACGGCCGCGATCGCCGCCTGCAGCGTGTACGGGCCGAACCGTCGCGACGACAGCGCCCGTTCCACCAGCGCCAGCCCTTGCGCAATCTGGTCCCGGTTCCAAAGCGCGCGGTCCTGCTCGTCCAGCAGTATCAGTTCGCCGCCGGGCGAGGTGCGCGCGGCACGGCGCGATTCGTGCAGCAGCATCAGCGCCAGGAGCCCCTGCGCTTCGGGTTCGGGCAGCAGTTCGATCAGCAACCGCCCGAGACGGATCGCTTCCTCCGAGAGATCGTGTCTTGTCAGCGAGCCGCCCAGCGAGGCGGAGTAGCCCTCGTTGAACACCAGATAAACAACACGCAGCACGGCGTCCAAGCGCTCCGGCAGATCTTCGCGTGTCGGCACCTGATAGGGAATGCGGGCGTCGCGGATTTTCGCCTTGGCGCGCACGATACGTTGAGCCAGTGTGGACGGGGCGGTGAGGAAAGCGCGAGCAATTTCTTCGGTGGTGAGGCCGCACACCTCGCGCAGCGTGAGCGCGACCTGCGCGTCCGGCGACAAGGCAGGATGGCAGCAGGTGAAAATCAGCCGCAGCCGGTCGTCTTCGACGCTCTCGTCGTCCCATGCCGCCGGATCGCCGAGCCCGTCCGCTACCCGTTCGGCGAGCGCCATCAGCGATGCCCCGCCGTTCCCGATATCCGCGGGGTCCCGTCCCTCCGAATCATCGGTGCCGAGCCGTTCGGCGGCATCCGGCGGCAAGTCGACGAACCGTGCACGCCGGCGCAGGTTGTCGATGGCCTTGAAGCGGCCGGTGGATACCAGCCAAGCCCGCGGATTGGCTGGCATGCCTTCCTGCGGCCATTGCTCCAGCGCCGCCCGAAAGGCATCGTGCAGCGCTTCTTCGGCGAGATCGAAGTCGCCGAGCAAACGCACCAGGGTAGCGAACACGCGGCGCGAATCGGAACGGTAGATGGCGTCTACCGTCTCACGCACCCGTTCTGCAGCGTTCTCGTTTGACGACGACATCTGTCGCTCTAGGCGTCGCTTTGCTTGAACATTGCCTCGGCACGCCTATTGATTTCCTCTGGGGTAAGCTCTTCCTTGCGGGTCGCGAGAAACCAGACGTGCCCAAAAGGATCTTCCAGCGTGCCGGTGCGGTCGCCGTAAAATTGGTCTTGCACCGGCCTGACGGCTTTCGCTCCGGCGTCGACGGCGCGGGTGAACAGAGTATCCACGTCTTCCACGTACACATGAAGACCGACCGACGAGCCGCCCAGCGCTTGCGGGCTGCGTAACGGACTCGCTTCGCACGAATCGGCCAGCATGACGGTCGAGTCGCCGATTCTGATCTCGGCGTGTCCGATTTCGCCGCCGGGCGCCACCAGACGAAAAAGCTCCACAGCGCCGAATGCCCGTTTGTAAAATTCGATGGCCTCGGCCGCACCCTTGATGCCCAGGTACGGTGTCACGCTGTGGTATCCGTCGGGGATCGCTTTAACCGTCATCTCCTTGCTCCTTCCAAGTAAAAGATCACTCACGACATGGGCGACCCAGCGCTCCGTGCGAACCGCTGGCATCGGTTTCCAAGCGCCTGTTATATCGCTTGATGGATATCTCGCGCCTAGAAAGTGGCGAGCCGACGCCGGGCGAACTCAATCCGCCGGCGCCGTCTCAGGCTTGGGACGCGTAACGGCAGCCGTTTCCGTCAAGGTGAGCGTATGTTGTCGTACGTCGGCGGGCCACTTCGCGACAGCCTGATGTAATCGGTCTTGATCGCCGGCAAACAAGGCCCGTATGGCTTCTTCGAAGCCGGGCTCGTTTCCGGCCATCGCATTCATGAATCGATACGCGGCTTCTCGCGCCTGACGGACTTGATCGTCCTGTCTGTTCGCGCGCATGGCCTGTTCGACGAGCTTTCGCAACGCCACGGAGGCGCCTCCGGGCTGGGAGGTCAGCCACTCCCAATGCCTGGGCAGCAAGGTGACTTCGCGGGCCGTGACACCGAGCTTCGGTCGTCCGGCGGTTCGCGGTGCGCTCGCCGAGGTGTCCGCGACCGGCTCGGTCTGGTTGCCCTGCGCGTGCGACAGCCGATCGAGAACCGCGGACACGGAGCCGCGGAGGTCCAGCTCTACGGGCGCGCTGGTGACGGCGTCGAAGATCAAGACGATGTCTTGGCTATCCGTATCGACGAAAGACTTCACCTTCGCGGCCACGTCACGGGGCGGACCCAGCGCGATGCGTTTGGCTCCTGCAAACGCGATCCATGTCGGTTGTGGATTAGTGTTCATAAGGCGACCTCGTTTGAAAATAACGAAGTCAATTTTATCCGGGTAAAAAATAATGTCAATATTACACGGGTAAAAGTCGTGCTTACGGGTGTTCGCCTTGGACCGCCCGACAATCCAAGCTCGGTTGCCGGTCTGGTACAGGGGCGGCTTTGTTCACGACGCGTGATCTTCGCAAGTCATCCATCGTTCCCGGCGGCGGGCGAGGAGCGGGGTGAACTGGCGGATCATCTCGGAGTCCTTGTATTTTTCCCGGACGGCGTCCGCATCCGCCCGATTTCGCCAGTTGGCGAGAGCGATGATATGTCCCGGATCATCCTGATCGATGAAAATCTGATGCGAGATGTAACCGTCGAAGCTTCGCATGTCCGACCACACTTGGCGCGTCAGCCGGAGTCCTTCTCGTTCCGTACCGGGTTTCAGCCAAGTATCCCAAATGACCGTGATCATCCTCTGATGTTGTCTATACAACGAAACTCGCACACCGCGCATCGACGTTAGGGGCGTGGTACCGGCGCCGAACTTGGCGGGAGTCCGTCACGCCGTACCGTCTCCTGTGGTCAGCCCGACAAAGCCAAGCGCGCTCAGCGTCTTGGAATCCTCCGCGATGGGCCGTATCTCGACGCATCCGATCTTGGCCCCGGGAATCATCGAGGCGACCTCGATCGCCTCATCAATATCCTTGGCTTCGATGACGTAGTAACCGCCGAGCTGCTCCTTGGTTTCCGCGTAGGGTCCATCGGTCGCCGAGACTTTGCCGTTCCGCACCCGGATCGTGGTCGCGGCAGCGGGCGGAAGCAGCCGATTGCACCCGACGAAGTGGCCGCTTTTCCGGATACCGTCGGTAAACTCGCGGTACTCTTCCAGGTGCTTCTCCGCATCGGCTTCGGGCATTTGCTCCATCACCGTTTCGGCACAAATCAAACACAGGTACTTCATCACGTTTTCCTATTCAAGACTTACTCCGCCGCGTCGACGAGCCGACCGGGACGGCGGCTCTGCGCAACATTTACTTTTCCGCGATGGCTTTCAAGCTGGCGAGGCCGGCCTCGAAGTCCTTGCCGATCATCTTGTCCATGCTGATGAAGAGTCCTATGAGTTTTGAAATGTAAGGGCTGGGGCCTTGCATGGACCAGGTGGTCCGGGTGACGTCGCCCTGCGGTTCTAGCGTGAACTCGACGATGTTGTGGGCTTCGAAAGGCTTGATGAAGTCGAGTTTCATGGTGATCTTGGAGGGGGGAAACGACTCCGTGATCTCGAGGCGTCCCTGGCCGATATCCGTGTTGCCGTCCCATTCGTACGCCGCGCCCTTGCCGTCGGCCGCGCCGGTATAAGTCCGTTTCATCGCCGGGTCCTTTTTTTCGAACGGCGACCACTCGTTCATCTTGCGCAAGTTATTAATAAGCATGAAGATTTTTTCCGGCGGCGCGTTGATGCTGGTCGAGCGCTGGACGCGGAAAGTGTTGGGTCTGGTCGCGGCATAGATGAGGACCGCGGCGATCAGAAGGGTAGCTACGACGGCAATGTTCTTGAACATAGATTTTTCCAGTGCGGTGTCGGACGCAAGAAGGGACTGTCAGGGACCCGGCGGGAGACGATACGCGGCTAGTTCTCCGTACCGATCCCGAGTTTGCGACAGCGTTCGATCGCCTCACCCGGTTCGAAGTCGTCCAGCTCGAACAACTGGCGGACCTCGATCTCGCCTTCCCTGCCGTCACCGGCTGGATTAGGGAAGCGCTTGGTCCATTCCAACGCCTCTTCCTTGGATTTCACCCGGATAATGGTGTAGCCGGCGATCAACTCCTTGGTTTCGGCAAAGGGTCCGTCCACCACCGAACGCTTCTCGCCGGAGTACTCGATGCGCCAACCCTTCGCGCTCGGCTGGAGCCCGGAGCCATCGATCAGTGTGCCGGCTTTTGCCAGTTCCTCGTGGTATGCCGCCATCTCGGCAATGAGGTCCTCGGTCGGCATGACGCCCGCCTCGGAGTCTTTGGTGGCTTTGACGATGATCATGAATCGCATGGGCGTTTGTCCTGTTCAGTTTCGATTAAGGAGCTCGGCTTCCGGACGGCCTGGACCGGCGGAAGCCGAGCTCCTGGGTTGGCTCTATTCCGCACTCTCTACGATGATCATCCACGCCACGCCGAAGCGGTCGATGACCATGCCGAAGCACGGCGAAAAGAAGGTTTTGCCCAACGGCATCTGCACCTGTCCGCCTTCGGCCAGCGCGGCGAACAGGCGATCGGCCTCCGCTTCGTTCGGCGCCGAGAGCGATAGCGAAATGCCCTGGAAGTTCGGCTGCCCCTGGCAGAAACCGTCGGAAGCATGCACCGTACTCTCGCCGATACGGAAGCTCGAATGCATGACTTTTTCCTCGGCTCCGGGCGGGAGCGGGCACTGATGGGGCTCAGGGCTTTCCTTGAAACGCATCAGCATCATTACTTCGGCGCCGAGCGCGCGGCGGTAGAAATCGAGCGCCTCCTCGCAGCGGCCTTCGAAGAACAAATAGGGTTGGATATGCATGGTATCTCCTTTTCTCGGTTGAGGTATTAAGACGCCTACGGGGTCAGCTTCGCCAGTTGTGCCTGAAGGCGGTCGAAATTCTGTTCGTTCGCTTCGACGCACACCGCCCGGACCTTGTCGCATTCCGCGGCGCTTTCGAAGAGCATCCGCCATTCGAGCCGGGTTCCTCCGGCCTCCTCCGTGAAGGTGACCGTCATCTGAAATCGCGGACCTGACACATGCTGGAACACAATGCGCTCGGGCTCGACGACCTCGAGAAAGACGCTCTCGTTCGGATAATCGACCCCGTCGGGACCGTGCATGACAAAACGCCAGACGCCGCCCGGCCGCAGGTCGAATTCGTGAAAAGTGTTGGTAAAACCCTTCGGCCCCCACCACGCGGCCAATTGGGCGGGATCGCGCCACGCCTTCAACAAGCGCTCGCGCGGTACATCGAACACTCGCGAGCTGACAATTTCACGGTCGGCAGCGCTTGTCGGGGTGGAATCGGTCATATGGATTTTTTCTCCTCTTATCGATTGATGAAAAAAACAGTCGTCATCCAAGATCGAACGGGGCGGCTGTCGTCATGGGATCGGGCTAAAGGTCGAGCGTGAATACGGCTTTGCCGGTAGGCGGATCGAAGGGGAGGGAGCAATGCTCGTGCACGATCCGCCAGCTGCCCTTTTTCCGCTCATAGCCGGCCGTGAGCCGCATCCAGGTTTGCATTGCCGGATGGTCCTTTTCTTCCCCGGTGAAGCGGAACAGCCAGTGGGCGAGCGCCAGGTCTCCACTTACGAAGATGTCGAGGTCCCGCGTTTCTATGGCGAAAGAGTCCGGGAAGCACGGCAAGCACTCTTCCCAAATACGGCGGTAGTCCTCTGCGCCTTTGGTTTGGAACGGAGGTTTGCAATCGTAGAAAACGACATCAGGCGCGTAGCGGGACATGATTCGGCCCACGTCCTTGGCGCAGACGGCATCCATCTGATCGGCGATGAGTTGTCTAATCTGGGCTTCGTCGTAGGCTTGGATGGTTTCGGTTGCCATGGTGGTGGATCCTTATCGGTTGGTTTTCGGCGAACAGATGGAAAACGCCCAACTGCCGCTAGGTGGTCGAATGAAGAACCGCGAAATCGACATCACCGAAGTCCTCTCCCTCGGCATGCCAGTCCAGCACCCGTTAGGCCCGGCCATGGAGCGGTCCAGGGACGTTACCGTCGACCGGAGCAGTTTTCTCATGGCTGTGTTACGGCGTGAGGTCGAGCAAGGCGCGGCCGCTCTCGATATCGAAGGGCGCCGAAAAATGCTCGTGCACGATCTTCCATTGTCCGTTCAGCCTGCGGTAGCAGGCAGTCATCCGCATCCATCCGACTTTTTCCTCGCCGTTTTCTCCCGTTCCGCCGCACCGGTTGAGAGCATGGCAGAACGCCACGTCATTGCCTGCCACGATGCTCAGGTCGTGAATTTCGAAGATCATCGGGCCGGGACACAGGGCAAGGCAGGCTTCCCAGTGTTGTCGGTACGCGTCCACGCCCTTGAATTGCAATTGCGATACGGCATCGAATGCGAGGATGTCCGGGGCGTAGTGGGAAACGATTGCGTCCATGTTTCCGTCCAGCACGGCTTTCAGCCAGCTGTTCACCAGGTTTCGGATCTCGGTTTCGGTCGTTTCAGTTTTCATGGCTTTTCTCCCGTAGATGGATGGGTTGAGTCGGGCTTCACCGAAGTGGGGGGTACATGAGCTCCCTTTCACCCAGCGTATTTGTCATGGTGGCGCCACCATCCATACGGTGGAGTTTGCGGCCATCCGTCCGGAGAGTCTTCCCAATCCTCCTGCCGGCCGAAGGGTGTCAAGTCGAGGTAGCTCCAATGACTGCCGAGGTACTCGGCGCCACGTCCGGCCGTGAAGTAGGTTTGAAAGATGTTTCCTCCCTCGCGGAGGAAGACGCTCACGCCGAACGTTTCGCCCTGCTCGGTGGTGACGCCGAAGTCCCGGTTGAAGTCGCTTCCGAAAGAGGAATACCAGGGCACGTCCCAGCCCATGCGTTTCCTGAACGGCTCGATCTTGGCCAGCGGCGCGCGGGAGACGAGGACCCGCGAGGTGTCGCGGGCGTGAAGATGGGCGGGGTGGCCCATGCTGTCGACCACCCATGAACAGCCGACGCAACCCTCGTCCCGATTTGGGTCGAACATGAAATGGTAGACGATGAGCTGGCGGCGGCCCTCGAACAAATCGGGCAGATTCAACTGGCCGTCCGGACCTTCGAAGACATAAGCCTTGTCGATCTTCACCATCGGCAGCCGGCGGCGTTCGGCATTCAGCGCGTCACGCGCCCGGGTGAGTTCTTTTTCCTTGATGAGCAGTTCCTCGCGTGCGGCGAGCCACTCGGCCTTGGATACGATTTTCGGTAGATAAATAGGGTGATTCATGGTGACCTCTCTCTGCGATCGCATGGTATTCGCGTCGGGCAGCGTCACGGGGCTCCGCCGTAGCGGCTTTCCACGTTCAGCACTGGCTCGATGGGGCGGACCTCGATGCTGCCAAGGCGCGCCGACGGCCACCTCGATGCGATCCGGACCGCCTCGTTCAGATCGGCGGCTTCGATCAGAAAGAAACCGCCCAGTTGCTCCTTGGTTTCGGCGAAAGGACCGTCCGTCACCGATAGTCCGCCGCTCCGAACCCGTACCGTCGCGGCGGTTCGAACGCTCTTGAGGGCGTGAGTGACGATCAGGTGGCCGCTTTCGCGAAGCTCCTCGACATAGGCGAGCGTCTCGCGCCGCAGGGCATCCCACTCGCTTGCGGACAAAGCGTTAAGTTTTTCTTCCGCTTCGTACGCCAGACACAGATATTTCATGGCTTTCTCTTTTGTTGAATTTCACGGGCGGGATGGACCGTATTCGTCCTACGGCTTCAACTCCCGGATCGGACGCACCTCGATGCTGCCCACGCGCGCCGGCGGGATCTTCGCGGCGATCTGGATAGCCTCGTTGAGATCCCGTGCATCGATCAGGTAGAACCCGGCCAGTTGTTCTTTCGTTTCGGCAAATGGGCCATCGGTGACCGACACCTTGCCGCCGCGGACCCGTACGGTCGTGGCGGTCTGAACCGATTCCAGGGGTTCTCCGCCAAGCAGATGCCCGCTCTCGCGGAGCGAATTGGCGTAGGCCAGGCATTCGGCATCTTTCGGACTTTCGGGGAGGCTGTGCAGCTTTTCTTCCTCGCTGTAAACCAGGCACAGGTATTTCATGGCTTCCTCCATATCGTGATGAAAAGGCTGTAGGCGCTGGATAGTCGTTCGGGGAAGCGCCGATTCGACACTTGATCGTGAAATCGGGAAAAATTTTTCCGGCGCTTTCCGAAAACGCAGAGAAGCGACCGTGGCTTCAGCGCAGAGCGCTGCGATGCCGCCGGACCGCCCTATATCAAACGTACAAGTAAGCCGAGTACAGATACTCGCTTCGTGAGGTCAAGGTTGGGCATGAGCGAGCGTGTGCCCGCTGAATCCTTTCGTCGGCTTTCGCGGATGGGTCACTTGCACGCTTTTGTTTTTCCGCCATATGCAACCGAATAAGGCTCGTCGAAGCATGTGATCAAGCGATCGACGACGTCGAGGTTCGGTACGGCACCTTGAAGTCTTGGCCCTTTGGCGATCTCTTCCCGGAGTTCGGCCAGTTTCTCGCGGTTTCGTTCCAGAAAGGCGATTGTCGCCCGGACATAAGCGTTCCACCGGATCGGTGACTCGGCCGGTTCATTTTCGTACAAAGCGGCCCTAAAATGCGAATTAAGAGCTAACGGAGAGAAGATGCCAGCCCATTGGTGTCTCTTGAGGAGGGTTCTGCAACACCCCTCGGAGAGACGACCATGGACTGGCAAACTCAACTCATTACGGTGTATCT
>NZ_JBDIVO010000009.1:0-43304 GCF_039794385.1 Methylocaldum sp.
TTAATTCCGGTACATGCCGAACTGACGACTCAAGAAGCGGCCGACATCCTCAATGTCTCCCGCCCTTACCTCATAAAACTCCTGGATGAGGGAACAATCCCTTATCACAAAGTTGGAAAACACCGCCGAGTGCGGTATCAGGATGTCGTCGATTACAAAACACGCATCGACCAGGAACGGCGGAAGACATTAGAAGAACTGGCAGCCCAGGCACAAGAACTCAACATGGGCTATTGATGAATGAGCAACTTTGCTGTCGTATATGACGCCTGCGTGCTTTATCCCGCACCGCTCCGCGACTTCTTGATGTGGCTTGCGTTGACCGACCTATACCGGGCCAAATGGAGCGAAAAAATCCATCAAGAATGGATTCGAAACCTGATCGCCGAACGGCCGGATCTCACCATAGACCAGCTCAACCGAACCAAACAGCTCATGGACAACAACGTCCGGGATGCCTTGGTAACGGGTTACGAATACCTGATTCCTGCCCTCGACCTTCCCGATCCCAATGACCGCCATGTTCTGGCGGCTGCGATCCGGAGCCATTCCAGCCTGATTGTCACGTTCAACCTGAAAGACTTCCCGGCGCGAGAGCTCGCAAAGTACGACATTGAAGCGATTCACCCCGATGACTTCATCTTGGATCTATTCGATCTCGATGCCTCTAAGGTTTTGGAAGCCGCCGCAAGCCACCGGCGGAGCTTAAAACACCCGGCAAAAACGGTTGAAGACTACCTCGATACCCTACTGAGACAAGGCATTCCGGAAACCGTCAGCACCCTTAAAAGCATGTCCTTCGCTCTTTAAACGAAAGCCAGAGCACCAATTCGAACACGCGCGAAGCGCCAATGAGCGGTTGCTGGACGACATGAAGCGTAGCCGGAAACGAACGCTCTGAGCATATAGCGTTAGTCAAATAACGAAAGCTTTACACCTTCTCACCGGAATCGATTGCTGGGTGCCACCGGTTGTCTCTTGATAATATACGGTAATGTATATATTATACGTATAAATGTATCGTTGGAGGTAGAATATGGCTCGCTCGGCATTGAAAAGACGCAGACTCATGGCGGGAATGACCCAGACGCAAGTAGCTGACGCGATGGGAGTTAGTCAGCCTAACTATCAGCGCTGGGAGGCGGGTACCGCGTCGGTGCCAGCAGCAAAATTGAGAAAGCTTGCGAGAGTTCTAGAGACATCAGTCGATGAGATCCTTGGTAAGCCACTGGCGTTTGACTTGTTTGGAACAGACGAGAACGCGGGAGATGCTCGAAAGTACTTTGGCGAGGTGGCTATTCACTTTGGAACTAGAGGATCACTGCTGCTTCCTATTTCAGAAGAGGTTTGCTCAAGTTTGCATAGACAGCTGCAGGGAAGAAGTAGCTTTATCATCGCGGAGTCGCTTGACAATCGAAAGGTGTTTATTCGGCGTGCTGCAATCAAGGATGTCTACTTTTCCAGTGAGGCGTATGACACCTATGGACCCGAGGTGTACGAGGACCATTTAGGCGTACTGCCCGACGATGATTTCTGGCGAATAGTGGAGCACATGGACTTCTTAGACTGTCTTGAGGAGGAGTTTGAGGAAAGCAAGATAAATGAAGTTCTTAATAAGATCGTGATGACCGATGAGGATCTAGAACGTCTCGTGGTGTCTGGCAAAGTTGCACCGGAGGATCGCGAGAAGGTGAAAGAAAAGGCAGCTGCAGAAACTCAAAAATTTTTGGACCGCGCGACGAGTATTATCTGGCAGCTGTCTTCGGGGCAGTTACGCTGCGAATACTTAAACGAGAGCAAGCTTCTTTACGACACATTCAGCCTTATTGAGATTGACCCGGATGACGTTGATGAACTGATCTATCTGCCTGTTGAGGGATACCATAGATCGATCTTCATCAGAAAATCCGAAATCGACTATGTATCGATTCCTGCCCACAAGTTCAACGAGGGATCACTTGAAAGTGCTGAAGAGGAGCTCGACAACTCTTAGGCTTGCGTCTCGCCGCCGGATTTTTATTGATGGATGCGCTCACTACCGAAAACGAAGGTTTTGAGCTGGGGCTTAAATCAAATAACGAAAGCCTGACACCCTCTCCCAAAATGTCGCCCAATGCCCCTCTTCACACGCGGACGAGTCTACCCTTGAATTAGAGTGGTCCCCGTGGAATGATTACCTATGAACCACGTTGAACCATTCCGATAGGGGAGGGTGAATTATGACGACCGAAGCCTTTACTGTGCGCACTGACGGCGAGACCGTTAAACGCCTTGACCAACTCGCAGCACAGCTCGACCGCTCGCGCAATTACCTGGTGAACCAGGCGATCCAGGAATATCTGGAGCTGCATGCTTGGCAGATCCAAAAGATTGAGGCCGGCATTGCCGCCGCCGATCGCGGCGATGTGATCCCGCATGAGGAGGTGATGTCCGAAATGGACGCCTTGATTGAAGAAAAAATCAGAGCGTTCGAAGACCGTTCGTGAAAATCGTCTGGACCGGCCCCGCCCGCCAAGACTTGCGGGACATTTACCTTTATATCGCCCAAGATAACCCCTACGCAGCGCGTAAGCTTCAGAATGAAATCCGGCAACGCGTTGCGCTTCTGCAAGATAATCCCGGACTCGGCCGACGGGGCCGAGTCACTGGGACGCGGGAACTTGTCATGGGAGATTCCCCCTACATTCTGCCTTACCGTGTGCGTCAGGACTGCATCGAAATTCTGGCTGTTTATCACGGCGCCCGGAAATGGCCGGAGGAGTTTCCAGAATAAACCCAATGAAGCCGAGGCATGGCGCTATGTAAAAACTTGCCAGAAGAATATAGGAGGGCTTCCAACGGAATTGGAATTAGCTATAAAGAAATAAGCGTAACCAGGATCTTCAGTAAGTCTCCTCAGTAGGGGGCCTGCCAATCCCAAAAAGAATAATTACAGGAACCTATAAATGAGTGATGGGGAAAAACTAAGCTCTGCCGCCTACCAACATTCTCAACAAAGCGTGCAACAGCCTGATGTCGGGATCGAAGCACAATTCCCGAATAAGAAAGCACCGAAAACCTACCGCTACGATTCCAGCCTCGCTCCGGAGCTCTGCTGGGATGAGAACGCCGAGCGCCCTTTTGCCGAGTGGCTGCTCAACCTCGTGGCCGAAGCGGCAGAAAAGGGGGAAAGCGATGTCTTTGCGCAGCCGCAGTTGTGGGAGGGAACACAGGAGAAATTCTCGTCGCTATCGCAATGTGCGGCCCGGCTCAAGAGCCTCACCAAGCCCTTTCTGAACTGGGCAGGAAAGGCCGAACGGCAACAGATTTCAGTGCCGTGCCCCTATTCGTGCATGAGCGGCATTCTACCCAAGCCATTTTGGAAACCCTTAAAAGCCATAAGGCCAGTGGGACCAACCTGGACCTGTTCGGGGATGCCAAACTGGACTTCCGTACGGCGTTAGTGACGCGCGCCGCCAATTCTTCTACCGCTTTATCGTTCATAGCTCTCTCGTCAAGTGATGGCTAACTCTACTGATAGTCAAAAATCGCGGAATTTAAAGTAAGAAAAAGCGGAAAGTTTTGCCAGTATTCGCTTACATAAGGCCGGAGAAAAAATTTAGTCTTGGCTGGCTAACCTGATCCCTCTTATCAGCGCTCTTCCGGCGATTATCCAGCCCCTTTTAGATTTCTTCTGGTCTCCTCGATCTCCGGACTGATGTGTCCGGCTTCCGGCTGCATGAGGCCGATCACGAGCCAATAAGCATACTGCGGCCAAAGGTTTCCTACGGCTTCTATCTCTGGTGCGCCAGCGCGTACGTGTCGCCGCTTGATGTTGCTCCATCGCATGCGATCTATGCCCGTTTTCCGTTCAAGTTCCGTTGGGGTGAACTCGGCATGATCTATAAGCGCTTTTAATCGTTCTTGCAGATCCATATAAGAAAGTTAAATGATGCCATTAAGGCAGTTGCCATAATGACAACATCTCAGAAATCAATACTACGCATTGCAGCCACAAAGCGACAGTTGAAGAGGAAGCGTATGGAAGACGAACGTTTGGGTCAAGTCACCCCCTCGGTGCCGCCCCTCCAGATCCCGATCGCCTACATCACGAGGCAACGCTATGCCGAACTCTCCGGCGTCCCGGTCGGCATCGTCGACGCCTGGGTGAACCGGGGCCATATCCCCTCCAAGGTCATCGGCAAGCACCGCCTGGTCAACGTCGCCTTGATGTGGGCGCAAGCCTTCCAAGCCGACAGCTTTTTGTAATCGCATCGGGGAAGACACCGCCATGACGAAAACCGCCCGCCAAAAAGCCATTGGCCAAACCGTCACCGTCAAAGTCAGCGCCATCCGGGAACTCTGCGACTACGCCCTCGGGTTCTACGAACGCCAACGGCAAAGGGGCGGCGATCTCAAACTCGCCGCCTACCAGGACGCCATGGGCCACCTCTAGGCCCTGCAAAAACTCTTCATCGCCGACACCGCAATCGTCGAGCGGGTCAACGGCTCCATCGAGCGCTTGAACCACCTCTCCATCCGTTGGTCGATCATCCGGGGTCGTTCAATGCATTGGGCGAGGTCTATCGAAAGCGCAGCCTGAGGGTGTACGAGTTCGGACGTTATCTCCGACCGAGACAGCGGTATGGTCAAGTGTCATCGGTCTTTCGTCGAGAGATCGGAAATTGAACTTCCCGAAGGGCAGATGTCTCACGTTCTCCGCCATACCGTCGCCAGCCAACTCATGATGAATGGTGGTAACATCCTGGCGCTTCAGCGAATCCTCGGCCACGCCAATCTAACCATGACCATGCGCATCTTGCGCCGGATCTTCTGCGGGAAGTGCTCGAATTTGATCCTTTGACGGGGATGACACCGAAAATAAAAAGGCTTAGGCGAAACGCCTAAGCCTTTTTGAATTTGTGGTAGCTACGGGCGGACTTGAACCGCCGACACCCGCATTATGAATGCGGTGCTCTAACCAACTGAGCTACGTAGCCATAAATTAGAGTTGAAATAGTACTTTTTTCACGTCGCTTCTGTCAATATTCGCGATTGGCCATGTCACGGTATTTTGAATTTTTTGGCCGCGAAAAAAGCAAGTTGGCGTTTATACAGAATATTTCTTAAACAATCGGCAATGGAAGTTTTGACAGGCACATTTGCTCTTTGGAGTCTTTTCGGCAGCGCGTTTGTGTCCGCTACTTTGGCGCCGGGCGGTTCGGAGGCCGTGCTTGCTTATCTCGTCAGCCAGACCGAGCTCTCGCCGGAAGTGTTGCTGTTGACGGCTACGTCCGGGAATACGTTAGGGGCTGTCACAACTTGGGTGTTGGGATTTTTCACTGCGATCAAGTATCCGGCCGAGCGCCTTGCAAAGTCGCGCCAGGAAAAGGCGGTAGCCTCGGTGCGAAGATGGGGTCTTCCGATCTTATTGTTTTCGTGGCTGCCCGTCGTCGGGGACGGATTCTGTTTCGCGGCCGGCTGGTTGCGTCTGCCGTTTTGGCGGTCGGTCCTGGCTATGGCGATAGGCAAGGCTTTGCGTTATGCCGCTGTCGTTTATGCATTTGTTTGAGTCATCGTTGCGCTTGCTTGTCCATGGGATCGCCGACCGGCGCGGCGAAGGCATCGGAAACGATGGCCGGTACGTTACTGCCCGTTAGTGATCGCAGAAATGCGACAAGAGCCTTGATTTCAGTCGGATCGAGGTTCAAGGGCTTAATCAGCGGATCGAGATTTTCGTTGGGAACGCCGCCTCGATTGTAGAACTCGAGAACTTCCTCTAGCGTGGAAAGAGAGCCGTCGTGCATGTACGGCGCGGTCAACGCGATGTTGCGTAAGGCAGGCGTTCGGTATTTCCAACGGTCTTTAGGGTCTTGGGTGATTTCGTAAAAGCCGAGATCGTTCGGTTTGGGCTCGCTGACGGCGGCGAGGATGTCGGCGTCGATTTCGAGGGTAACTCCCGGTGCCGCTTGGATTTTCTGCTTTGGCTTATCGTTGGCCATGGCGGCGCGGAAGCCGATGCCGGTATTGTGCATCAGCTGATCGGTGAACAAGGCGTGATCCTTGGCGATCGTGTGGCACTGGGAGCAACCGGCCTTGCCGGTGAACAGTTCGAAACCGAGACGCGCTTCGGCAGGCAGCGCGTCTTTTTTCTTCCCGAAATGCCAGCGGTCGAAAGGCGAATCGGCCGAGTTCAAGGTTCTTTCATAGCTGGCTAAAGCCATGCCTATGGTTTCCATCGAAGGGCCGCGCTTGAAGGCTTTTTCGAAAAGGCCGGCGTAATCGGGGAGGCCCTGAATTTTATCGACCACGTAACCGACCGAAGGAGCCCCCATTTCGTTGTTGGCTAACAGAGGCCCCCAGACTTGCTGTTCCAAGCGGCTCTCGCGTCCGTCATGGAACAGACGTTTAAGATAAGCCACGTTATATATCGTCGGCGAGTTGCGGCGTACCGTGCGCCCTTCGATGCCGACGGCAGTCGCCTGCTCGTTGCTGCTGAAGCCTTGCTCCGGAATGTGGCACATGGCGCACGAGAAGGTGTTGTTCAAGGATAGACGACGATCGAAGAACAGTTTTCGGCCCAGTTCGACCTTGGCCGGGGTCATCGGATTGTCCCTCGGCGTTGGAACCGGGGGCAGGCCCAGGGGAGGGCGCTTGGCGTATTCGACCAGGTTGGTTCGCTGGCCGGAGCGCTCCGCGAGAGCGATGGACCGGGTGGCGAAATCGGCTGCCTCGTAACCCGTCTTATTGTCGTCGCCGCCGAGAAAAGTGACACGGCCGGCGCGTGGTTGCTGCGTCGCGACCGTCGATTTTTCCGCCAGGAGTGTTTTTACATCGTTCACTAGCGTGTCGGGATGCAGAAAAGAGACTGTATAGATATTGCGTATTTGCTTTTCCCGATCGATTAGGAAGACTCGGAGAACATGGGAGAATGTGCCGAGGAATTTTCCATCGGCGTCGTAATCTTTTTGGATGGATTGACCGTAGGCGGTCAGAATCGGCTGGATTTCCTGCTCCGAGCGGGTTGTCAGAAAGCGCCAGTCCGCATCTTTGGCGAAAGCTTTTCCGTAGTGAGCCATGACTTCCGGGGTGTCATGCTGGGGGTTGAAACTCAAGGTGATCAGACGCAAGTGCTTGAAGATTTCCGGCTCTTGTTCGAGACGGCGCTGAATCTTGTGAAAGACGGCGGTCGCGAGAGGACAGCCGTTGACATCGCTACAAGTGGAATAGATGAAGCTTAGAAGGATCAGTTTGTCGCCGTACAAGCCATGCAAATCCAGCTCGTTCCCGGTACTGTCCAAGACCTGTCCATTGGACGCTTCACCCAGCGCGGGCAAGACATAGGTGCCGGGCGCGGGTAATTCGAAGGCCAGCGGCTTGTAGCCCGGTGCCAAGGGTTTTTCCGGCTGGGCGGCGTATGCCGGGCCGAGCGAAGTGAACAGGCAATAGATGATAGGCGCCACATAGCGGATATTCATGAGACGTAACCGGAGTGCTGAATGATCGTAAACTAAAGAGGGGCTAAACCGTTCTTATTTTTATGTGGACGCACTTTGCGAGCACGTCTTAGACCGCTCGCGGTCAAAAAATTCGTCGGGCCGGTCGTGCACCGGTCCAAATCGATTGGATAGGATAACATTCGAGCTCAAGGAGCCTACGGGCGATGACGGTATCTCAAGATCTATACGAACTCTTAAATCCCAAAGACATTCCTTCGCTAAAGCGCGCTCTGGTCAACCGCCTGATTTACTCCATCGGCAAGGACCCGGTCGAGACCCAGGAGCGGGACTGGTTTTTTGCGTTGGCGTATGTGGTCCGGGATCTACTCACTGTGCGCTGGATGGAGTCCATGCGCCGGTACTATTTGCAGGATGCGAAGCGGGTTTATTACCTGTCGATGGAGTTTCTGATCGGCCGGGCCCTAGGGAACAGCTTGCTCAATATCGGATGTTATGACGAATTCAAGCAGGTCTTGGAAGATGTCGGGCTAAGCCTGGAGGAACTAGCCGAGACCGAGGAAGAAGCCGCCTTGGGCAACGGCGGATTGGGGCGTCTTGCGGCATGTTACCTCGATTCCCTCGCCACGCTCCAGCTTCCGGGATTCGGCTACGGGATACGTTACGACTACGGAATGTTTTCGCAGCGCATAGAAGACGGGTATCAAATCGAGCATCCGGAAAACTGGCTGCGTTATGGCAATCCCTGGGAGTTCCCCCGGCCCGACGTTCTTTACCGCGTGCAGTTTCGCGGGCATGTCGTGGAATATCGGGATGTCGACGGGCTGGTGCGATATCGATGGATCGATACGGAAGACGTGATGGCCATGGCCTACGATATACCCGTTCCGGGCTATGGCGGCGAAACCGTCAATAACCTGCGCCTTTGGGCGGCGAAGGCTTCCCGTGACTTCGAGTTGAAATATTTCAACGAAGGCAATTACATCAAGGCGGTCGAAGAAAAAACCCAGTCTGAAAACCTGTCCAAGGTGCTGTATCCGGACGATACCACGCAAATGGGGCGGGAGCTGCGGCTCAAGCAGGAATATTTTTTCGTCAGCGCATCGCTGCAGGACATTCTGAAAAGCTTTTCAACCGATCACCGCGACTTTTCCGAATTGCCCCGGGAAGTGGCCATTCAACTCAACGACACCCACCCATCGGTCGCGATTCCCGAATTGATGCGTATCTTGGTGGATGAGCATCGCGTTCCCTGGGACGACGCTTGGGACATTACCGTTCGGACCTTTTCCTATACCAACCACACGCTGCTGCCCGAAGCCTTGGAAGTCTGGTCGGTGCGTTTGTTCGAGGAGCTGCTTCCGCGCCATCTGCAAATCATTTACGAGATCAATCATCGCTTTCTTAAGGAGGTCAGTGAGCGGTTTCCGGGCGATACCGGACTGCTCCGTCGGGTTTCGATCATAGATGAAGATCGGGGAAGACGACTCCGGATGGCCCACCTTGCCATCATCGGCAGCCACAAAGTCAATGGCGTGGCCGCGTTGCACACCCAGTTGATGAAAACCACGATATTCCGGGATTTCGAGACAATTTTTCCTGACCGGTTCGTGAACATCACCAACGGTATCACGCCGCGGCGTTGGCTGAATCAGGCCAATCGAGGTCTCGCCGCGCTGATCACGGAATCCATCGGCCCCCACTGGGTGACCGATCTGGAGCGGCTACGAGAACTTGCGCCTTTGGCGGACGATGCCGAATTTCGCGCGCGGTTTCGAGCGGTCAAATCGGCCAATAAGGCGCATTTGGCGGCGCTCATCGATGAACGCCTGAATATTCGGATCGATCCGACAAGCCTGTTCGACGTACAAATCAAACGCATGCACGAATACAAGCGCCAACTGCTCAATGTTCTGCATGTCATCACTCGGTATAACCGATCGCGTTTCGGGTCCGCGGGCGACGCCGTACCGCGCACGGTCATTTTCGGCGGCAAGGCTGCGCCGGGTTACCACGCGGCCAAGCTGGTCATAAAGTTGATCAACGATGTGGCGAAAGTGATCGCCCAGGACCCGGCGATGGATGGCCTTTTGAAAGTGGTTTTCGTCCCCGACTACAACGTGTCTCGCGCGATGGAAATCATGCCGGCGGTAGAGCTGTCCGAGCAGATTTCGACGGCCGGAATGGAAGCTTCGGGCACCGGCAATATGAAGATGGCGGTTAACGGCGCGATCACCATCGGCACTTTGGACGGAGCGAATATCGAGATTCGGGAGCGGGTGGGCGAGGACAATATTTTCATTTTCGGGCATACCGCCGAGCAGCTCGGCGAACTGCGCCGAAGCGGCTATAACCCTTGGAACTATTACCACGCCAACAAGGAGCTGAAGCTCGCGCTCGAGATGATTTCGACGGGGTATTTCTCGGCGGACGAGCCCGATCGGTTCAAGCCCTTAGTCGACTCTTTGCTTCGAGAGGGAGATAGGTTCGCGTTGTTAGCGGACTATGAGTCGTACATCGCTTGCCAGGAGGAAGTCGATCGCTTGTATCGCGATCCCGAGATGTGGACGCGAAAAGCGATTTTGAACGTCGCTTTTTCCGGTTGGTTTTCGAGCGATCGCGCCATCGAGGAATATGCGGAGCGAATCTGGGACATACCCACCCGCCGGTAAGTCTAGAACAGCGAAGGTGCCCGCCGCCGGCAGATCGCCGTCGTCCATTCGGCGAACTGGCCGGTTCTAGGATAGGGGCGATCAGGCTGTAGTCAGACCTTCCTCGTCGGACGCTTCGGTGTGCGAAGCGTCGTGGACGCCTTCGTGCCGTCCTTCGAATGCCTTCCTGGCCGCTTCGGCGCCATCGCGTACGCCTTCTTCCATTGCACTGTGCGCGGGAAGCAGGTTGGCGACCATCAATGAGCCGAAAACCACGCCATAGCTCAAGTAATAGAAACCCGAATACACGCCTTTGTGAATCATGCCGCCGACCTCCGGAATGAGTTCGGCAAAAGCCGAACGTGCGTGTTCTGCGCCTTCCTTGATGGCTTCCCCGAAGCCTTCTCGGGCGCCTTCTGCCGGTTCGGTAACCTTTTCTGAAATATATTCCGGGCGCTCGCCCACGGAACCGGTAGTGGGCTCTGCAGCGGCTTTCTTAACGCTTTCGGAAGCCGGCTTTTTCTTGGTCTCCGCAGTATCCTCGGCGTGCTTTGAGGGTTGCTTCTTTGCCATAGTCGTTCTCCATCTCGAACGAAGAAGAAGGAATGTGAGAGATTCCGGTCGGAATGCCAGTGGGACGATTATATCGCCATAGCGCAGTTACCGGGATGTGTTCATCAAAGACCAGAATTCCGACGATTAGTTCGACCGGTTTGCCACAAGGGCGGGGGTGAGTCGGAAGTCTTGGGATTACGGAGACTCGCAAGACCTTTCGACGGAGCAAGCGCCGGATGAGCGGCGCTTGCTCCCGATCTTTATCAGACGTAGCGAAACTGGCCTGGCCAATCGCGGTAATTGAACACCTGTCCGGTTTGCCGGATGTGGGCTATCGAAGCGAGATCGATTTCGGCGTAAACCCACTGCGCTTGATTGAGCTCGCCGATGGCGAGTATTCCGTTGTCCGGATAGCCGTAATCCACCGGCGTGTAGACCGCGGCGGCGCCGATATTGACGTCCACCGCTTCCGACCACGGCGCCTGACCCACCGTGGGCGATTGCACGACATAGCATTGGTTCTCCAGAGCGCGTGCCTGGCAGCCGATGCGGACGCGGTGATAGCCCGCCAGTGTGTCGGTACAGCTCGGCACCAGAATCAAATCGGCACCGGCCTCAACCTGCTTGCGAGCGATCATCGGGAACTCGCTGTCGTAGCAAATATTGATGCCGATCCGTCCGAATTCGGTATCCAGCGTCTTGATTTCCTCGCCGCCGGTAATCAGCCAGTGTTCGTTTTCGAACCGGGTCATCTGAAGCTTGTCCTGATGATCGGTCGTTCCGTCCGGCCGGAACAGAAACGACCGATTCCGATAGCTGCCGTCCTCCATTCGGACGGGAAAGGAACCGGCCACGATATGGACGCCGTGTTGTTCCGCCATGTCGGAAAACAGCATCACGAAATCCGGCAGCAGAGTCTGCATTTCGCTCAGTTGTTTGGACAGCGATTTGTAAACTTCTTCCGGGAAAAGGGACGCGAGCTCCATGCTGAAGTACTCCGGGAACAGCAGCATCTTGGCGCCGTTATCCGCGGCGTCGGCGACCCAGCGGGCGATTTTGGCGGAATAATCGTCCCAGCTCTTGAGAAAGCCGATGTCGTATTGCGCGGCAGCCAAACGAAACGGTCGAGATGACATCAGGTGTTTTCCTTTAACCTAGAAACGGCGGTTGGACGTGCCCGACTGCACGGCGGGCGGGACGGATGGCAAGGCGCGACGATGCGGCGGGGTAGTCTCCCGCAAAGAGGAGCAACGCCGCCAGGTGGCCCGCCCGCCGTGCAGTCGGGTGCGTAGCGGCGTCACCCAAACGGTCAGGCAGAAAAAAGCTAGGACGATTAGAAGTCATCGGACTTTCCCGGTTCATCGAAGCGGTCAACTGCTGTTTCTAGGTTAATGGCTTGAGCCAGAAGACCATGGGTTTGGGCGATTCGATTTCCTCATCCAGGTCTTTCCACGTGTACGTCGTCGCCAATTCCGGATGCTTGGTATAGCCGAATTTGCTCCAGATCCGGTCGAGCGGGACGTAATCCGCGGGGCGACGCGGATGATTTTCGGGGCGCTGCACGCAGCAGAAGCAGCTCCAGTCGAATCGGCCAAGAGACCGGGCGTGGCCTTCCCGTTCCTCGAAGAACTTGGGATAAATGCCTTTACCGCGGTAGTCCTTCAGCAATACCGATTCCCCGCAATAAAAAATTTTCTTCGGGTCGTAACCGTGTTCCACGAAGGGCTTCTGAAACTCTTCGGTTTCGTGTTCCATCGGAATTCCGGTCGTCGCGCCCACCACTTTATCGCCGTCCAGCACCAGCACGATCACACTTTCCGGCGACCGCGTATAGGTCTGGAGGTATTTCTCCTCGTACTCGTAGCTTCCGTCGTAGAGATATGGAAAATCCCGGAATACTTCGATTCGCAGTCGCGCCAGATCAGGCAAAAACGGCTGCAATTCCGGGTCTTGGCCGGTAAAGCGCTTGATGCTGATCGAGTCGGTCATAGCCTTAGCCTTAGCCCTTTTCGACTTGGGCGATCCAGTCCTGCAAGTTGTAGTAATTGGTGATGCGCGCCACCTTGCCGTCGCGGATGTCGAAGAACGCGCCGGCCGGAAGACGATATTTCTGGCCTTTGGCGGGCGGCAAGCCTTCGTCGGTCACCAGATATTCGCCGAGAACCACGAATTCCGCAGCGGCCCGTTTGCCGTCGTCGCTGGTCATGATGACCATGTCGACCAACTGTTCCTTGTAGTTCCGATTCATCCGGTTCATGAACTCGCGAAATGCCTCTTTGCCGATTTCCCGCTGTCCTTGGTTGATGTCATGGATAACATCATCGGTAAGCAGGCTTAGAAACGTATCCATGTCTCCGGCGTTGAAAGCAGTGTAGTACTTTTCGATCAGTGCTTGGCTCTCTTTGTTCATGGCAAATTCCGCTAAAGGTTGATGTCGTTCCGGATCGCATCCGGCATATATAGGAAAAAATGTAAACTCGCTAGTTTAATCGATCTTGACTGGAATATCGATGAGGCGAATCGATTGTTTGTAGTCGCTTATTGCGTTTGTAAGAAAAGGCTTACAGAAAAATTTTCATTTAAATGATACGGTTTTTCTGCCCTTCAGCCAGGTATCGTCGTGGATTAGCGTACGATTCGGAAATGTGCTCTAAAATAGTGCTCCAGGGAAGCGAGTCACGTGATACTAAACGGACATCCACAACGGAATAATAACAATAACAAGAGGTTAGCCGTGCGAAACGTTACGTTGTTCAAAACGCCGGAGCATCGGTTCATTTTGCTAAACGAGAGCGAACCGGGCGAAGAAGAAGGTATCCGTTCCAATCAGTATCTGGTTCTCCATGATGGATATGGAGTCTTGCTCGATCCAGGTGGTTTTGGGGTTATGCCTGGGGCGCTCACCGAATTGCTTCAATATCTTGAGCCTCGGGATTTACGCGCCATCATTTTGTCGCACCAGGATCCCGACATCGTGGGTGGACTTTCTACTTGGTTAGAGCTCACCGCGGCCCCGGTATATGCTCCTCGCATCTGGCTCCGCTTTCTTCCGCACTACGGCATCAGGGATTTGAGCCGCTTCGTTCCAGTACCGGATGAAGGTATGTCATGTGCTTTTTCGCCGGGCTTTGAGTTGAAATTATTGCCGGCACATTTCTTACATTCCGAAGGCCAGCTCAATGTTTATGATCCGATCGCCAAAATCCTATTCACCGGCGATATAGGAGCGGCGATGCTTCCAGAGCATTTGGCATACGAGTTCGTTGATGATTTCGCGAGTCATCTCCCTTATATCGAAGGATTTCACCGCCGCTACATGTGTTCGAACCGAGCTGCCAGGTGCTGGGTAGATACGATTTCAGGCCTGGAAATCGAAATGTTGGCTCCCCAGCATGGGCCGATTTACCGGGGCAACGCTGTAAGGGATTTTATCGGCTGGTTTTCGAATTTGCAGTGCGGGATCGATCTCATGGAAAAAGGAGGACGCTTTCCTAAGGACACGCAATTATGAATTTGATGGCCAAAACCATCCCCGATTCTCTCGACCCTCAGCGTGGAATGCCATCGCAGCTCAATAAGCTGCGCAAACAGGTGATGGAGCAGTTATCCTCGCTGCTCGAAAGTCAAACCCGGACGCAGATGTTCGGCGCCACGATTCGAGCCATGATAGAACGCGTCCACGCTAGCGTCATTGCCGATCTGGAAAGCGATACCCCGAGATCTAAAATCATATTGCAGCACTGCAGTAAATTAGATCGCAGCTTGAATCTGCTGGCGGACGAAAGACAGCGGCAATGGCATCGAAACGGAAAGTACATACAGGAAGTTTTGAGGGAGTTCAGTCAGACCATGGATCTTTTGGCTTCGACGCTGGTGGAGAAAGAATTGTTCGAGCGCCAGAGCCAAGTGTTGGAGCAAATCATTTTTTCCCATGAGCGTGTGACGCATTGGGATGAGTTCGTTCAGGAAATTCTTGTCGGTTTCCGCAATATCTTTCCTTTTGATTTCTTTTTCATCGCCTTTCTCGAAGATCACGGCTTATCGCTGTTTTTCTATTACTTCGGCTCGTATTCCGATCAAATCAAATGTTCGGTCAAGGAGCGACTAATCGGGGAAGCGATCGAAAAGCTCAAGCTGCCTCCGGATGCGGCGGTCGAGATCGAAGAATATCAGGTTGGCGGTGACGCAAATATCATTGATCTAGACGATATCAGAACCCTTACTGTGATGATGCCTGAATATGCGCCTCAGCTCGCGGGATTGCTCGGGGTGGTTTACTCCTCAGCAACGCCGCCGGATGTGCAGGAACTCAGCATGATCCGTTCTTTGCTGTCGGTAATGGTCATGGTGGTTGGTTCAAGCAAGTCGCTGGGGCACACATTGGATGAGCTGGAATACTATTCCGAGCACGATCCGCTCACCGGACTTTGCAACCGGCGACGGTTTACCGAAATGTTGGATTACGAAATCGAGCGCTCTGCGCGGCACGGGCATGAGTTCTCGATCTTGTTGCTCGATCTGGATAATTTCAAGGACATTAATGATTCGTACGGCCATCCCGCTGGCGACAAAACGCTGGTTCAAATCGGTGAATGCCTGCACGGTTATTTACGCAAGGGCGACATTGCTTTCCGCATTGGCGGGGACGAGTTTGCTGTGATTCTGCCCGAGACGCCGCCATCGGGTGCGCTGAGTGTGGCCGAGTCGCTGCGGGAGCGGCTGCGCGGAATGCGACTCGAGGCACCGGACGGACGCCAGTTCTATATCACCACTTCGATTGGTCTGGTCAGCTATCCGAAGAACGGGAAGGATGCCGTCGACTTGATTGCCGGCGTGGACATGGCCCTCTATCACGCCAAGGGAATGGGCAAGGACGAAGTATCGACGCTTGAATCGGCGGACGAATCGGTGAAGCTGAGCCGTCACAGCCGGATCTATGCAGAAGAGCTTCGGCAAGCCCTGAGCGAACACCGCATCATTCCTTATTATCAACCGATCGTTGATTGCCGAAAGGGGACATTGTTCGCTTACGAAGCGGTTGCGCGCCTCATCAAACCCGGACGAGAAGTCGTGTCGGCCGGGGTATTTATAAAGACAGTTGAAAAATACGGATTGGCTCGGGAATTGGATAGGTCCATTCTGACGGATGCGTTTTCCGCCGCGAGCGCGTTAGTCGAAGCGGACGACCCCTTGCCTCGCTTGTTCATCAATTTATCGGCTCAAGAAATGCGAGAACGTGGAATTCTCGGGTTCGCGGAGGGGCTATGCGATCGCCTCGGTTTTCCGCCGAGTCGTGTCGTCTTCGAAGTCATGGAGAGGGAAGCGATCGGCGACATGGCTCATATGCGTAAGTTTTTGGCCAAGTTGCGGCGTATCGGCTTTTCCTTCGCCCTGGATGATTTCGGGAGCGGTTACAACTCTTTCCATTACCTGCGGGAATTGCACTTCGAATATGTCAAGATCGACGGCGAGTTCGTGCGCAACATCTTGAATTCCCGCATCGACCGGGCGTTGGTGGGCAATCTCAGTCGTCTTTGCCGCGATCTCGGCATTAAAACCATTGCAGAGTTTGTCGAATCCGAAAACACCTTGGCGGTTCTTCAAGACATGGGAATCGATTACGTCCAAGGCTTCCATATCGGAATGCCGCTGCCTGATTTTGTACCGAAGCCTGGCGTATAAAGGTGATAGGTTCCTCCTGATCGCCGCCATTTTTCAGGATTTTCGCGCCTCCTCGATTCGGCTGATCAGGATGCCGTCCGCAAGCCGGGTCTCCATGCTTTCACCCGGCTGGATATCGCGATAAGAGCGCAGAATTTCTCCCGTGTCCTGTTTGTAGGCGACAGCATAACCGCGTGTCAGCGTCGCCAAAGGGCTCACCGCGTGGAGGTGCTCCGCGAGGCCGGAGACATGCTGATCCTGCTTTTCGAGAGCCCGCTGAATCGCGAGACAAAGGCGTTGGTAAATCTGACATCGTCTTTCTTCGAGCATCTGTAGGCGCTGTTGGGGCCGGTGTCTGGACAAAGCAGCGAATTGTGTCCGCAGTCGCACGTCCAGATTGGACAGCGAATTTCTCGTTACTCGCTTGAGTTGGAGGTCCAAAAGATCCAATCGCTGGCTTTGGGTTTGGAGGCGTTTGCTGGGATGTTCTTGCTGCAAGCGTTTGCCGAGAACGCGCAGTGTATTTCGATCGCGTTCGAGCCCCGCTTTCATGCGGAGGCAAAGCTGCTGCTCGATCCGTTCGAATCGGGCCAGCAAGGCGGCGCAATCGGGCGTTACCGCCTCCGCGGCTGCCGACGGTGTCGGCGCGCGCAGATCCGCGACGAAATCGGCAATCGTGGTATCTATCTCATGCCCGATCCCCGTAGCCACCGGCGTCTTGCATTCGAAAATCGCGCGGGCCACGATTTCTTCGTTGAACGCCCATAAGTCTTCCAGAGATCCGCCGCCGCGGGCCAATATCAGGACATCGCACATCTGTAGCCGATCCGCCGCGGCGAGGGCCTTCACGACTTCGAATTTAGCTTCGGCGCCCTGTACCTTAACCGGGAAAATGATTACGGGGACCGAGGGGTAGCGGCGCCGGAGCACGGTAAGAACATCATGGACGGCCGCCCCCGTCGGCGAAGTAATGACGCCTACGCATTGCGGCAGACTCGGGATCGGCTTTTTGTGCTGGGCATCAAATAGTCCTTCGGCCGCCAAACGCTGCTTTAAAGCCTCAAACGCGCGCAACAGTAGGCCGTCGCCGGTTTCTTCCATGTATTCGACGATCAGTTGGAAATCGCCGCGCGGTTCGTAGAGGCTGACTTGAGCCTTGATCAGCACGTGATCGCCGTTCTCCGGCTTGAAGTCGAGGGATCGGCTCTGTGCACGGAACATGGCGCAGCGTATCTGAGCCTCGGTATCTTTCAGACTGAAATAAATATGCCCGGAAGAGGGGGTCGAGAGATTGGAGATTTCACCCTCGATCCAGATGCTGCCGAAGCAGTCGTTGAGCAGAAAACGGGTTTCCCGGTTCAGTCGCGAGACGGTGTATACGACCTCCGGCCGAGGAGCGGGTTTAGACGACATGGTCATCGTGGTTGAAAGGCGATTCAGAAAATCTACGCGCCACTATTCCGGGCCGCGCTTGAATCGGTGGATCTGGCGCCGCTCCTTCTTGTTCGGCCTGGTTTCCGGTTGGAGGGAAAGCGACCGTTCATCGCGTCGCCTGTCGACTTCAGCCTGCCGGCGCGTGATGCTTTCCGGAGTCTCTTCGTAAAGCAGCACTGCTTCGGCGGCTGGACGACGCTGGGACGATAAAGCTTGAACCGTAATATCCCAAATGTATTGATCCTTGCTGATTCTAAGCTTTGCGCCAACGCCGATTTCCTTTCCGGGCTTCGCCCGTTGTCCGTTTAGATGCACTTTGCCCCCGTTGATGGCATCTATGGCCAGCTGGCGGGTTTTGAAAAACCGGGCTGCCCACAGCCACTTGTCGAGGCGCATTCGCCCTTCAGAGGCCGAGCGATCGTCTCCATTACGACTAGACGCCATAAGCTTCAAGAAGCGGGAGGCGTTTCCACCGCTTGGCCGGATTCCTGCCAAAGTTTAAAGCCGCCCGCGAGGCTGACGGCGTTTACGTAGCCCAGCTTTTTGAGTGCCTCGGTCGCCAGAGCCGAACGGCCGCCGGTCTGGCAGTAGACGAGGATGTCGGCGTCACGCCGATTTTGAAACGTCGGGTGGCTGTCGATCTTGAACTCCAGTACGCCGCGCGGAATGTTTACCGCGCCAGGCAAGGCGCCTAGCGTGAATTCCGCCGGTTCCCGGACATCCAGAACCAGTGCTTTGCCGATTAGGGCTTTAGCTTCTTCGGGATTGACTTCTCTAATGTGTCGCTTCGCTTCGGCGACCAAGTCCATCGGAGTTAAAGGCATCGGAATTCTCCTCTCTTTATCGTGTCTCTTTATGGTACGCCCGCGGTTATTAATTGGGTATAGGCAATCGGTGCCCGCGTATGATAACGGGAGTTCCACATTTAGTTGTTTGTGTGGTAACATGCGTCTATAAACAGCGGGTTACTTTAAGAGTGTGTGATTAGAGTCGCCCCGCTTTGATAAGGTATGCCCCATAGGGGCTTTTTTAGTTTTTAAAGGGAATAACAAAACAAGAATGGGCCATTGCGCCCATTTTTTGTGAGTGAAATTTACGAGGTCGCAATGAAGCCGCAGGAGCGTTTGGCGGGTTTGATTGAGCCGGTCGTTAGCGGCTTGGGATATGAACTGATAGACATAGAGTTCGACGCCCACCGGCGCGTGCTCCGAGTCTACATCGACAGCGAGTCTGGCATCACTCTCGACGATTGCACGAGGGTTAGCTATCAACTGAGTGGCGTACTCGATGTGGAGGACCCGATTCCCGGTCGTTATCAGCTTGAAATTTCGTCGCCAGGTCTTGACCGGCCGCTTTCCAAGTTGGAGCACTTCGTGCGCTTCAAGGGTAGTCTGGCCCGTTTGCAGCTCGCCCGGCCCATCGATGGGCGGCGCAAATTTAAGGCTTACCTGGCAGGCGTGGAAGGCGATTACGTTCTAATTCAAGAGGGTGGCGAAACTTTGCGAATTCCATTTGAATCAATTGAAAAGGCGCGCCTGGCGCCTGAGTTTGGTAGTTAAATCTAAGGACGACGCGATGGCGAATAAAGAAATCTTGTTGGTGGTGGATGTCGTATCCAATGAGAAAGACATCGATAAAGAGGTCATTTTCGGCGCCATAGAGGATGCGCTTCGCACCGCAACAATCAAGCGCCACGACAACAAAATCGACGTGCGCGTCGCGATTGACCGGAAAACCGGGGGCTATGAGACATTCCGTCGTTGGCTGGTCGTTGACTCCAATGCGGACTATGAGGCTGGCGTCGAAAACCCGGATATCGAGATTTCCTTGGACGAGGCACGAAAGATTCGGCCCAATATTCAGGTTGGCGACTATATCGAACAGCCCATCGAATCCATTGAATTCGGACGCATTGCGGCGCAGACCGCCAAGCAGGTTATTGTACAGAAGGTGCGGGATGCGGAACGCCGGAAAGTCGTCGATGCCTACAAGAACCGGGTCGGCGAGCTTGTGACCGGCGTCGTCAAGCGCGTCGAGCGGGGCAATGTCTACCTCGATCTGGGCGGTAACGTCGAAGCCTTTGTTCCCAGGGACGAGATGATACCCCGCGAGGCTGTGCGGTCCGGCGATCGTTTGCGGGGCTATTTGAAAGCTGTACGCCCGGAGTCTCGGGGGCCTCAGTTGTTCGTCAGTCGCACGGCACCCGAACTTTTGATTGCATTATTTAGGCTGGAGGTTCCGGAGGTCAGCGAAGGGGTCATTGAAATCAAGGGGGCTGCTCGAGATCCCGGAGTTCGTGCGAAAGTGGCCGTAAAGAGCAACGATCTACGGCTAGATCCGGTGGGCGCATGCGTGGGTATGCGCGGTTCCCGGGTCCAGGCGGTATCCAATGAGTTAGCCGGTGAGCGTATCGATATTATTTTATGGAACGAGAACGACGCTCAATTCGTGATTAACGCGATGTCGCCGGCTGAGATCGTCTCGATCGTGGTCGACGAGGACAAGCATTCGATGGATATTGCCGTGGCGGATGAAAACCTGTCTCAAGCCATTGGGCGCGGTGGACAAAACGTGCGACTTGCATCGGAGCTGACCGGATGGACGCTCAACGTAATGGGCGCTTCCCAGGCGGAAGCCAAGAATGAGCTGGAGACGGCCAAGCTCATGCAGTCGTTCATGGAACAGCTGGACGTGGACGAGAGCGTCGCCGAGATTCTGGTTAGAGAGGGATTTTCGACGGTTGAAGAGTTGGCTTACGTTCCAGCCAAGGAGCTATTGGAGATCGAGGAGTTCGACGAAGACATCGTCGAGGAGCTACGAAATCGAGCGCGCGACGCGTTGCTGATCAAGGCGATCGCCAACGAGGAAGAATTTGAATCTTCGGAGCCTTCCAAGGAGTTGCTGGAGATGGAGGGAATGGACCGTGAAACGGCCTTTCGTCTTGCTGCGCGAGGTGTGAGGACAATAGAGGACTTGGCCGAACAATCGGTCGACGAATTGCTGGAGGTTGAGGGTATGGACGAAGCTAGGGCTGCGCGTTTGATCATGACGGCCCGCTCACCGTGGTTTGCTGAAGGTTAAGAGGATTTGACAGGGCAGGGGCTGAAAGAATGAGCGATGTGACGGTACGGCAACTTGCCGATGTGGTCGGCATTCCGGTAGATCGACTGCTTACGCAGTTGGGCGATGCGGGTTTGGAAAAAAGCGACGCGGACGATGTTCTCAGTGATACTGAAAAGCTTCGATTTCTGAGTTATTTGCGGCAGAGCCACGGCAGAAGCGAGGGGGAAATGGCAGAGCCGAAGCGGGTAACGCTGCAGCGGCGCACCGTTAGCGAGCTTAAGCAGGGCAAGATTCCCGGCAAGGGCGTGAAGACCATCAGCGTAGAAGTCCGCAAGAAGCGGACCTATGTCAAGCGAAGCGAGCTTCCGGAGCTGAGCGAACGTCGCACTGAGGTGGAAAAGGCGCGGCAGGCACTCGAGGACCAGCAGAGAGAACTTGAAGCCCAGGAGGCTTTGCGCGCTCAGCAGGAAGAAGTCCGTCGTAAGGCTTTGGAAGAAGAAGAGAGAAGGAAGCGCGAAGAAGCGGAGAGAGCCGCCGAGCAACAGCGTTTGCTCGAAGAGGCTAGACGAGCGGAAGAAGAGAGGCAGCGGGAGGAGGCTCGACGTCTGGTCGAAGAGCAGCAGCGTACCGAAAAAGCAGTGAGTGTGGAAGAGCGTGAGCCGCCCGCACCCGCGGCAGAAATACCTGCGCCTAAAAAACCGGTCGTTCCGCCTGTGTCGGCCGAGCGGGAAGAGGTGGAGCTCCCACGTCATTTAGAGTCAGAAGCCAAACGTGCCAAAAAGAAGCCGGGCGTTGAACGTCCTAAAGGCCGAAGCGAAGGTGCTCGTGAGCCCTTTGGTCTCGATGACGCAAGAAAAGATAAAAAGAAAAAGCTTAAAGTCACCAAAGGCCCTGTTGCATTTCCGGAAGCCCGGCACGGATTTGAGAAGCCAACCGCCCCGGTGGTGCGTGAGGTCGCCATTCCCGCATCCATTACGGTATCGGATTTGGCCCAGCGGATGTCCATTAAGGCGACCGAAGTCATCAAAACGTTGATGGGAATGGGAGTGATGGCCACCATCAACCAAGTACTCGATCAAGATACCGCCACTTTGGTGGTCGAAGAGTTGGGCCATAAGGCCATACCGCAGGTCGAAAACGCTCTGGAGGCCGAGATTATGGCTACCATGTCGGTGGCTGAGGAGATTGAGCAGTTGCCGAGAGCTCCGGTGGTAACCATCATGGGACACGTCGACCACGGCAAGACTTCATTGCTCGACTATATTCGCAAGAGCCGCGTCGCGGCCAGCGAGGCGGGTGGCATTACCCAGCACATCGGCGCTTATCAGGTCAAGACGGATCACGGCGCGGTGACTTTCTTGGATACGCCTGGCCATGCCGCGTTTACGGCGATGCGTGCACGCGGTGCCAAGGTCACGGATATCGTGGTGCTGGTGGTCGCTGCCGACGACGGCGTGATGCCGCAAACTCGCGAAGCCGTGGAGCACTCCCGCGCCGCCAATGTTCCCCTGGTCGTGGCAGTCAACAAGATCGATAAACCGGAAGCCGATCCGGATCGAGTAAAACAAGAACTAACCGGGCTCAATGTGGTCCCGGAAGAATGGGGTGGGGACACCCAATTCGTGAGTGTTTCCGCCAAGACCGGTCAGGGTATCGACGCATTGCTCGACGCCATTCTCGTGCAGGCTGAGGTTCTTGAGCTCAGAACGCCTTTCGAGATACCCGCAAGCGGCGTGGTATTGGAATCGAAGCTCGAGAAAGGGCGAGGGCCAGTGGCAGACATTCTCGTGCAGCGTGGACAGTTGAAGAAGGGCGATTTTATCCTGTGCGGCATGGAATTCGGGCGTGTCAGGGCCATGTTCAACGAAAATGGCAAGCCAGTGAAAGAGGCCGGACCGTCGATGCCCGTCGAGGTGCTGGGGCTGTCGGGCGCGCCGAACGCCGGCGATGAATTCATCGTCGTTGCCGACGAGCGTAAGGCGCGTGAGATCGCCTTGCATCGTGAAGAAAAACTGCGTGTCAGTAAATTGGCGGCGCAGCAGGCGACCAAGCTCGAGGATGTCTTCTCGCGCATGGAAAGCGGCGAAAGCGTGGATCTGAACCTGATCATCAAGGCCGACGTGCAAGGCAGTCTTGAAGCGCTGAGAGCGTCGGTGACGGACCTTTCGACTGATAAGGTCAAAGTGAAAGTCATTGCCGGTGGTGTCGGCGGCATCAACGAATCCGACGCCAATCTTGCTTTGGCGTCCAACGCGATCATCATCGGATTCAACGTCCGTGCCGATGCGGGTGCGCGCAAGATCATTGAGGAGCGGGGCATCGATTTACACTATTACAGTGTGATTTACGATGTGATCGACGAAATCAAGAAGTCCATCAGCGGGATGCTGGAACCCGAGTTCAAGGAGCAGATCGTCGGCGTTGCCGAGGTTAGGGACGTGTTCCGTCATCCGAAATTCGGTGCTATCGCCGGCTGCATGGTGCTGGACGGCCACGTAAAACGGAATCTGCCGATCCGCGTGTTACGAGACAACGTGGTGGTCTTCGAAGGGCAGTTGGATTCTCTGCGCCGCTTCAAAGAGGACGTCGGCGAGGTCAAAGCGGGCATGGAGTGCGGTATGGGCATAAAGAACTACAACGACGTCAAGGTCGGCGACCAGATCGAAGTGTTCGAAAAAGTGCAAGTGCAACGCTAGACGATTCAGTATCGAGACGGTCTAAGTTCATATGCCGAGAGAGTTTAAACGGAGCGACCGGGTTGCCTCGCAGCTCCAAAGGGAATTGGCGGATCTTATTCGGACGCAGGTAAAAGAACCTCGCCTTGGAATGGTTACCGTGAGCGATGCCGTAGTAAGCCGTGATCTTGCTGTAGCCAAAGTTTTCGTGACTTTCTTGGGAGCCAAGGAGCCGGCCGAAAAATGTGTGGCGCTCTTATCGACGATGATCCCGATGCTGCGTCGCGAACTGGGAAAGCGCCTTCGCATCCGTAATATGCCCGAGATCCATTTCGTCTACGACGATTCGATCGAGCGCGGCATGCATATGGATGCACTCCTGGATCGGCTGCATGAAGAGCCGAAAAGCGGCGAATAGGTGGTAGCGATGAGTCGCCGCAACGATTTGCGGTCCATTAACGGCATTGTGCTGTTGGACAAAGCTTCCGGTATGACGTCAAACGCGGCGCTGCAAAAGGTCAAGCGGATTTTGAAAGCGCAAAAGGCCGGTCATACCGGAAGCCTCGATCCGCTCGCCAGCGGTTTGCTCCCGATTTGTTTGGGCGAAGCGACGAAATTGTCGGGGTTTCTCCTGAATACGGACAAACGTTATCGGGTGAAGGTTCGCCTTGGGATAGCGACACTTACCGGAGATTCCGAGGGCGAGATTGTCGAGACGAAGGCCGTGAAGCCACTGAGCGAGGACGTGGTTGAGCAGGTTCTGGCTGGATTCCGCGGCGAGATCCTTCAGGTTCCGCCGATGTACTCTGCGCTCAAGCATCAAGGGCGACGCCTTTACGATTTGGCCCGCCAAGGCATCGAGGTGGAACGGGAACCCCGTCGAGTGGTCATTCATGAATTGAAGCTGCTGGGGTTCGATTCGTCGAGTCTGCAATTGGACGTCGCGTGTTCGAAAGGCACATATATCCGGACCCTTGCCGAGGACGTCGGCAAAGCGTTGGGTTGCGGCGGCCATGTCGAGATGTTGAGACGTACGGGGGTAGGAGACTTATCGATTGCCGACTCTCACACGCTGGAAAGTATGGAAACACTCGATGAAAGCGAATTGCTGGGACTGGTTCTCCCGATGGATCGCATCGTATCCGCCTTGCCGGCGGTTCAATTGAGTGACGAACTCGGTTTTTATGTGCGAAAGGGCCAAGCCGTTTTAGTTCCTAAAGCGCCGAAGCATGGATGGGTTAGATTGTATGCAAAACAATCTGTTTTCATGGGAGTGGGCGAGATTCTTGACGACGGACGGGTGACACCGCGGCGTTTGGTCAAGGCGGTTCAGAGCGATGTTCAGGAGCTATCTTAATAGGGTGGCTCTTAGATCGTAAATTACTCTGAGTTCGTTGGCGTTTCGATTGAAACGCATCTAGAGCTACAGTTACAATTGTGAGTTTATTAAGTTAAACAAGTTTGTTCAGGAGAAAAAAATGGCCTTTGAAACAGCAGACAAGAGCGCTGTGATGCAAGAATATCAGCGAGCGACGAACGACACCGGCTCGCCGGAAGTTCAGGTGGCCCTGCTTACTGCCCGGATTAACCACCTTACTCCGCATTTCGTTAAACACAAGAAAGATCACCATTCGCGGCGCGGCTTGTTGCGCTTGGTCAATCGACGTCGCAAATTGTTGGATTACTTAAAGAGCAAGGACTCCGACCGTTATCGGACTTTGATTGAACGATTGGGTCTACGTAAATAGTTGTTCACCCGGTAAAGGTATTATTGTGAATCCGATTCGGAAACAGTTTAAGTACGGCGAATATCTCGTTACCTTCGAGACCGGCGAAATTGCGCGCCAGACGGATGCCGCCGTTATGGTGGATATGGCCGGAACCGTGGTTTTGGTCACTGCCGTTGGCGAGAAAGAGGCGTCGCCCGAGACCGATTTCTTCCCCCTGACCGTCAACTATCAGGAGAAAGCCTACGCGGCGGGTCGCATCCCCGGCGGCTTTTTCAAGCGCGAGGGACGGCCGAGCGAGAAAGAAACCCTCACCGCGCGCTTGATCGATCGGCCCATTCGCCCGCTTTTTCCGGAAGGATTCACCAACGAGGTTCAGGTCGTTGCCACGGTTCTCTCCCTGAATCCCGAAGTCGATCCGGATATTCCCTCGATGCTGGGGGCATCCGCGGCTCTGGTGCTTTCGGGCATGCCTTTCCAAGGACCGATCGGCGCAGCGCGCGTCGGCTATATCGATGGCCAATTCGTGCTCAATCCTTCCGGTTCGGTTCTTGAAGATTCAAAGCTGGACTTGGTCGTTGCCGGTACGGAAAAGGCGGTTCTGATGGTCGAGTCCGAAGCCGATATGCTTCCGGAAGAAGTCATGCTCGGAGCCGTGTTGTTCGGCCACGAGCATATGCAGACGGCTATCAAGGCGATCCATGAACTGGCCGAGACCGTGGGTGTCACGCCATGGAACTGGGAGCCACCCGCTGCCAACGCGGCCTTATACCAGGCCGTTAAGGATTTGTCGGCAGCGCAGATTGCCGAAGCTTATCAGACAGCTGATAAGCAGACTCGTCAGCAGAAACTCAGAGAAATTCGCAAAGCAACGATCGATGCTTTGACGGCGGACGGGAATTATGCCGAGAACGCCGTTCGAGGCATGCTGGAAAAATTGGAATCGGATGTGGTCCGGTGGCGGATTCTGAACGAATCCAAACGCATAGACGGACGGGATTTGAAGACCGTACGGCCGATTACGATACGTACAGGCGTACTGCCGCGTACTCACGGTTCCGCACTGTTCACCCGCGGCGAGACTCAGGCCCTGGTGGTTGCCACCTTGGGTACGGGACGCGATGCTCAATTGATCGATGCAATAGAAGGCGAATATAAAGAATCCTTCATGTTGCACTACAATTTCCCGCCTTTCTGCGTGGGAGAGATCGGCCCGATAGGCGCGCCGAAACGGCGTGAAATCGGACACGGCAGGCTGGCGAAGCGCGGCGTGCAGGCCATCATGCCCGCTCCGGAAAGCTTCCCCTACGTGATTCGAGTCGTTTCTGAAATTACCGAATCCAACGGCTCCAGTTCGATGGCGTCGGTGTGCGGAACCAGCTTGGCACTGATGGATGCCGGGGTTCCGACCAAGGCTCCCGTTGCCGGGATCGCCATGGGCTTGATCAAAGAAGGCGATCATTTTGCGGTGCTCTCGGACATCATGGGCGACGAGGATCACCTCGGCGATATGGATTTTAAGGTCGCCGGCTCCAGCGACGGCGTGACCGCATTGCAAATGGACATCAAGATCGACGGCATCACGCCGGAAATCATGCGGCAGGCGCTCGAGCAGGCCAAAGAAGGGCGTTTGCATATTTTGGCGAAAATGGCGGAGGCTTTGCCGGCTCCCCGGAAGGAGATGTCGGATTTTGCGCCGCGCATCATGAGTTTCACCATCGATCCGAGCAAGATTCGCGATGTCATCGGCAAAGGCGGCGCGACGATTCGTGCGATCACCGAAGAGACGGGAGCCAGCATCGATATTAGCGACGACGGTGTCGTTAAAGTGGCTTCGGTCGACAAGGAAGCCGGAATGGAGGCTCGTCGCCGTATCGAAGCGATCACGGCCGAAGTCGAGGTTGGGAAAGTTTACGAAGGCCGTGTCGCCCGGCTGATGGATTTCGGCGCATTCGTTACGATTCTCCCTGGTAAGGACGGGCTGGTCCATATTTCGCAGATTTCGGACGAACACGTGGAGAAAGTCAGCGATAAGCTGGCCGAGGGCGACATCGTCAAAGTTAAGGTTCTTGAGATCGACCGTCAGGGAAGGGTTCGTCTCAGCATGAAAGCCGTCGACTAAATAAGTCGATACTTCCGACGTGGCGGGGTTCCGGCTCCGCTGATGGCTTTTCCGGAGTTTTGAAATCTTATCCGACCGGCGTCTTGTACGGTCGGCCCACCTCCTCCCGAACGAGTTTGGGAAGCAGATAACCAGGCAATGCTTCCCTCATGACTTGGTAAATCGCTAACGCATCTTCCGTCGACAGGTCGAAATGGCTGGTCCCTTGCGCCTTGTCCAGTACGTGCAGGTAATACGGCAGCACGCCGTTCTCGAAAAGTGTTTCACTCAGTCGAACAAGGGTTTCGGCATCGTCGTTCACGCCTTTTAACAATACGGTCTGGTTAAGGAGTGTAATTCCGGCCTTTTGGAGTGCGTTTAACGCATCGTTGACGTCGTGATCGAACTCGTTCGCGTGATTGGCGTGAATGACGACCACGCTTTTTAAACGAGCCTCCGTCAGCGCGGCGATAAGTTCGGTTGTGATGCGGTTCGGTAGAACTACCGGGAGGCGCGTGTGAATTCGAAGTCGCCTGATGTGCTGTATCTCCCCGATTTTTTGGATTAACTGGGCCAAGCGTTCGTCGCTCAGCACCAAAGGATCCCCGCCGCTGAGAATCACTTCGTTGATACTTAGGTCGCTCCGAATGGCGTCAACGGCATCCTGTTCCTGCCGTTTGCCGATCATGTTCGCGTCGTACGGAAAATTTCGCCTGAAGCAATAACGGCAGTGGATGGCGCACGCACCGGTGGTGATCAGCAACATTCGTCCATGGTATTTGTGCAGCACTCCCGGGGCGGTCACGGCTTTTAAGTCTCCCACCGGATCGTTTGCAAAGTTCGGATGGTCGATCAGTTCCTGCGCATCGGGCAACACTTGAAGCAAAAGCGGGTCGCGAGGATTGCGTTTGCTCATGCGCCGAGCGTAGCTTTGCGTAACGCGAAACGAAAAACGGTCCGTCGCCTCCAGGAATTCCGCTTGATGGATCTCATCCAACTCCAAGAAAGCGAAGAGGTCGGCGGGTTTGGTAAATGAGTCGGCCAGCTCGGCCTGCCAGGGCGTTTTCATAGAGACGTCGGGTTTCTTAGGACAAAGCCGTACATTATAATGCGCGGTATTTTTTGAGTTAACTGAAGCGAACGAGGAGAGAATGGCGACATTCAGCACCAATGAATTCAAGGGCGGTTTAAAAGTGATGCTCGACGGCGATCCGTGTTCGATCATCGAGAACGAATTCGTCAAGCCGGGTAAGGGGCAGGCATTTAACCGCGTAAAGCTCCGCAACCTCAAGACCGGCCGTGTCATCGAGCGCACGTTCAAATCCGGAGAAACATTGGAAGGTGCGGACGTCGTCGATACGGAAATGCAATATTTGTACAACGATGGCGAGCAGTGGCACTTCATGGTTCCGGAGAGTTTCGAACAGTATGCCGCTGACAGCGATGTGGTGGGCGATGCCAAGAAATGGCTCAAAGAGCAGGACGTATGCATCGTCACCCTGTACAACAATGCTCCCATTTCGGTCACGCCGCCCAACTTCGTGGAGCTGACGATTGTTGAAACCGATCCCGGCGTGCGTGGCGATACCTCCGGTGGCGGCGGCAAGCCGGCAACCCTGGACACCGGAGCGGTCGTCAGGGTCCCTCTGTTCGTGCAGACCGGCGAGGTGATCAAAGTCGATACCCGCACGGGCGAGTACGTATCTCGGGTCAAATAGCATCCCTTCATGCTCGACGGCGGACGCGGCATGTCCGCCGTATCCGCCGACCTCAAGCGACGTTTCTTCCGACGATGGCGGACTGGCGCCCCAGTTGTTCCCTGACTGCTCTTAAGAAGCGGGCAGCTTTGCTTGCGACAATTCGGCAGTTTTTTTCGGCTAGAAACGTCTTGGAAGTCGAGACGCCACTGCTGTGCCGCGCCGGCGTTACCGATCCGAATCTCAATCCTTTCACGACCGTTCTCCGTCGGCCCGGCAGTAGTGAGGGCGAACAACTTTATCTGCAAACCTCTCCGGAATTTGCAATGAAGCGCCTGCTGGCGGCGGGCAGCGGTTCAATCTACCAGATCTGCAAGGCCTTTCGGAACGAAGAGTCGGGGCGCCATCACAATCCCGAATTTACGCTTTTGGAATGGTACAGGGTGGGATTCGATTTAGCCGAATTGATCGACGAGATCGATGCGTTGCTGGCAGAAATCTGCCGTGATCACCTGATTTTGGCAGCGTCCGAGCGATTTAGTTATCGCGAACTTTTTCGTGAGCATGTAGGCGTCGATCCGTTATCGGCCTCGTTCGAGGAACTCTCCGAACGCTCAAGAGTTCGGGATCTTCCCGAGGCTGAGGCGCTTTGCGGCAGAGATCGCTCGCTTTGGCTCGATTTGCTCTTCAGTCATCTGGTCCAGCCCCATCTCGGGCGAGGGCGGATCACTTTCGTTTACGATTTCCCCGCTTTTCTTCCTTCCCTTGCGCGAAAAAAGCCGGACGACCCGCTTGTGGTCGAAAGGGTGGAGATATTTCTCGAAGGATTGGAGTTGGGCAACGGGTTTCACGAATTGGCCGATGCTGTCGAGCAGGAAGAGCGCTTTGATCGGGATCTCGCCATCCGGGAAGAAAACGGTTTGCCCTTGCCGGCTAAAGACGAGCGCTTGCTGGCGGCGCTGAGGAGTGGACTGCCGGATTGCTCGGGTATAGCTCTTGGATTGGATCGCCTGCTGATGATCAGGATGCGAGCGGAATCTATCGGGGATGTCTTGGCGTTTCCGACGGCGCAAGCTTAACCCGGAAAGGCGCCGAATGGCAGAATCTACAGAGACGGTGAATGCGTCAAGGCTTGTTCCTTCTCGTACGCGCTCTGGCAGGCAATACAGCGCTCGGTCGTAGGGTTCGCCTCCAGCCGCGCTAACGCGATCGGTTGCTCGCAATCGACGCAAATGCCGAATTCGCGGCTGCCGATACGGATGAGAGTGGATTCTATCTCGCGAATTTCCTGAATATGCCGATCTATCGTTTGCAGTTCCATATCGATGACCAGATTGGCGACCGAAGCTTCTTCCGAGTCGTGAACCTCGCCGGCGACATCGGTAAAGTGGTGACGACCCGACTGAATGACTTCTTCACGAACGCCTCGGGTCAGTTCTGCAAGACGCGTTTCGAGTCTATTGCGGAATGCTTCGAGCTGTTTATCGGTAAGGTGCTGCGGCATAACGTTATCCTCTCGTCAGTGGAACAAGGTGGCCGTTATAACGGAATTAAGGATTGTCCGGGTCGCAAGAGCCGGTTCTGATCCAAACTCCGTAATCGCAGCGCAGAAGCGTATCGCCGCTACAAACATACGTGCCGTGTGCATATCGTTTGTCGTTGAAGTGACAAACCGGTTCGCCGGGCACTTGCTGCTTTAATACCAGATAATCGTCATCGAATTCCTCCAGAATCGGCGACGTCCTCAGCTCCGGGTCGGGAGCGCCCACTTGGGGTTTGGCGATGCGTTCGGCCACAACGGCTCCTTTGTACAACGTCTTCGATTTGGACGACGAGTGATTATCGGCCGAAAGATCCGATCAAAAAATACGTGCTATTCCCACCGTTCGACCATCTTGACCCGCGGTGTGACGCCGCAGAGCAGGGCATAGGGAATAGTCGAGGCGTATTGAGCGATTTCCTCGACGGGCAGGCCTTTGCCCCATAGAGTGACTTCATCCCCAACCCGAGCGTCGGGGCAATCCGTGAGATCGAGGCTGATCATATCCATGGAAACGCGTCCGATCAGGCTTGCCCGCCGACCGCGAACCAGCACCGGCGTGCCTGACTGCGCGTGGCGAGGATAACCGTCGCCATAGCCGATCGAAACGATTCCGAGGCGAGTCGGGCGCGGGCAAATCCAATCACCGCCATAACCCACGGCATCGCCGGCTTTCAGATTCTTTATCGCGATGAGCCGGCTCCGGAAGGTCATCACCGGTCTGAGGCCTTCGTCCGGACCGGTACGACCAGGAAACGGCGACACACCGTAAAGCGCAATTCCGGGGCGGACCCATTCGACACGTGCGGTATCCCAGGCCAGAAGTCCTGCCGAATTGGCGATGCTGCATTCGGTTTGAACGTTATGGAGCGCGCTTTTGAAGCAATCCAGCTGTATTGCCGTAATCGTGTCCTGAAAAACGTCGGCATTGGCCAAGTGAGTCATCACGGGAATAGGTTGGCGCACAGCGGAACACCGTTGAAGCCTCGAATAACAGGATGAGAATTCGTCCGGCAGCAAGCCGAGCCGGTGCATTCCTGTATCCAGTTTCAACCAAACCGATACCGACTCCATCGAGGAAACTTGCTCCAGAAGTTCCACCTGAAACGGGGAATGGATGACGGGCTCCAATCCGTGGCGACTATGGAGCTCCAGTTCTTCGCTATCGACGAAGCCTTGAAGCACGGCGATACGCTGCCTTATGCCCGCGTCGCGAAGGGCGATGCCTTCGCCGAGGCGGGCTACGGCGAAGGCATCGGCATCGCTCAATACCTTGGCGATCCGAATCAGCCCGTGGCCGTAGGCGTTGGCCTTGATCACCGCCATGATTTTCGCTTTCGGCGCAAACGCTCGAATGCGCGTGAGATTATGCGTGACTGCCGTCAAATCGAGCTCGGCATAAGCAGACAGCATCATTCTTAAAAGTCCTCGCCCGCGTACGGATCCGAGATAAAGTTTTCGAAGCGCGTGTATTGGCCGAGGAAGGTAAGGCGCACGGTTCCGATCGGGCCGTTACGCTGTTTCGCGATGATGATTTCGGCGGTGCCCTTGTCGGAGGAATCGGGGTGATAGACCTCGTCGCGGTAGATGAACACGATCAGGTCCGCGTCCTGCTCGATCGAGCCCGATTCGCGCAGGTCGGATGGAACCGGCCGTTTATTGGGGCGCTGTTCCAGGTTGCGGTTGAGCTGCGAAAGGGCGATCACCGGAACGTTCAGCTCCTTGGCCAATGCCTTGAGCGAGCGGGAAATTTCCGAGATCTCCGCCACACGGTTTTCGCCGCCGGAGCACTGCATGAGCTGAAGATAGTCGAGCACCACCAGTCCGAGTTGACCGTGCTCGCGTGCCAGGCGGCGGCAACGGGCGCGGACTTCGGTGGGTGTCAGGGCAGGGGTGTCGTCGATGAACAGCTTGGTTTCCGCCAGGATATTGATGGCGGAAGTCATGCGCGGCCATTCGTCGTCCTCCAGCTTTCCGGTGCGCACCCGGTGCTGGTCGATGCGGCCCAGAGACGACATCATGCGCATGGCCAGTTGTTCGCCCGGCATTTCCATGCTGAATACGGCTACCGGAACCTGCTCCTTGATGGCCACGTTTTCGGCAATGTTCATGGCGAAGGTGGTCTTTCCCATGGATGGGCGGCCGGCGATGATGATGAGATCGGAGGCTTGCATGCCAGAAGTCATTTCGTCGAAATCGGCGAAACCGGTGCTCGCGCCGGTGATGTGGCCTTCCTTGTGGAAGAGCATCTCGATTCGGTCTATGGCGGCCGACAAGAGCGACTTGATCGGCTTGAAGCCGACTCCGCCGCGCCGCCGCTGATCGGCGATCTGAAAAACCTTTTGCTCGGCTGTTTCGAGCAACAGGGCCAAATCGCGATTTTCCGGCTGGAAGGCTGAATCGGCGATTTCGGTACCTGCATGGATCAGCTGCCGCAATACCGACTTTTCACGCACGATATCGGCATAGGACGAGATATTGGCGGCGCTGGGCGTCTCCTTGGCCATCATCGCGAGATAGGCGAGTCCGCCCGCTTCTTCCAGCGAACCGGTTTTTTCCAGGACTTCCGACAGGGTGACGACGTCGAACGGCGTCTGTTTTTCCGCAAGCTGCTTGATCGCGCGGAATATCAGTTTGTGATCCTTGCGGTAGAAATCCTCTTCTCCCACCCGGTCGGCCACGACGTCCCAGGTTTGGTTGTCGAGCATGAGACCGCCGAGTACGGATTGCTCGGCGTGGATGGAATAAGGGGGAACGCGAAGCGCGTCCACCATTCTGTCCGTTAAACGGGCGTGATCAGACATGTTCAGGTATTGCGTATGGCTTGAATGATTCGGGTGGTCGAATAATCGCCTAGAAAATCCAGAATCCTGACTTCTCCTCCGTTGGCCAGAACATGATCGTGGCCGGCTATTTCGGTGATGTCTTTGTAGTCGCCGCCTTTCACGAGAATATCGGGCAGCAGGCGTCCGATGACGTCGCGCGGCGTATCTTCTTCGAACGGCACGACCCAATCGACGCATTCGAGAGCCGCCAGCATGGTCATGCGATGTTCGAGCGGATTGACCGGGCGGCCGCTGCCCTTGAGGCGTCTTACCGAGGCGTCGCTGTTGACCAGCACGATAAGCCGGTCACCCAGAGCTCGGGCTTGCTGGAGGTATTGGATATGGCCGGGATGCAGGATGTCGAAGCATCCGTTGGTGACGACGATCTTCTCTCCTTTGCGTCGCGCCGTGCCGAGCAAAGGCAAAAGTTTGTCGAGCTCGATCGCGCCGCGATGATGGGCGCGCTGACCGTGCAGGGCGTCATCCAATTCTTCGAGAGTCACGCTTGCCGTCCCTAGCTTGCCCACGACGATTCCGGCGGCGAGATTTGCGAGACCCGTGGCATCCTCCAGCGATGCGCCCGCCGCCAGAGCTGCGGCGAGAGTCGAAATGACGGTATCGCCGGCTCCGGTTACATCGTAGACCTCTTTGGCGTGGGCTGGCAAATGCCGGGGGGACTCGCCGCGTCGCAGCAAAGTCATCCCGTGTTCGCCGCGTGTAATCAAGAGGGCCTTTAGCTCGAGCTTTTCCAGCAGGCCAAGGCCCTTCTCCGCCAGTTCATGATCATCCCGGCAAGGTCCGGCCACGGCCTCAAATTCGCTGCGATTGGGAGTGATGAGGGTGGCGCCGCGGTATCGATCGAAATCGGTGCCCTTTGGGTCCACTAAAACCATTTTGCCCGCTTCTCCGGCGAGTTGAATCAGTTCCTGAACTGAATTGAGGGTTCCCTTGCCGTAGTCGGAGAGTACCACGACATCGGCCTCGTTCAACTTCCCGGCGAAATTCGCGAGGAGATGGGCCGACGGGACGTCATGAAAGCGGTCCTCGAAGTCCAGCCGGATGAGCTGTTGATGGCGGCTCAGCACTCTGAGCTTGGTGATGGTCGGCCGTCCCGGAATTTGCTCCACAACACAGTCGATACCGGCGGATTGCAGGAGAGCGATAAGATTCTCTCCGGCTTCGTCGCGCCCACAATAACCGATGAGGCTGGTTTGCGTCCCAAATGTCGCAATATTGAGGGCGACGTTGCCCGCACCACCCAATCGTTCCTCGACGCCATTTACCAGTACGACCGGAACCGGAGCCTCCGGCGAAATGCGGGAAGTGCCGCCGTGCCAGTAGCGATCGAGCATTAAGTCGCCGACGACCAGGATGCGGGCCGAGTCGAAATTAGGAAGCTGCATGGATTCAAGGAAGCGAAAAACGGGGCGATAGGATACCACCACCGGGTAGCTTTGATCTTCGGAAAAGCGCGCCTTAGGACGATTATCTCGTTCGGCGGGAGGCGAATAGCGATTCGATGCCCTGCGCCCATCGGACTAGTGTTTCGTCGTTTCCCCACGATCCAGCGATTTGTATTCCGACCGGTAAACCGCGGATGACGCCGGTCGGAATACTGAGGAGAGGAACGCCTGCTTGAGTCCAGGGCAACTGCATCACCGAGTCGCCGGTGCTGTTCAGCCCATGAGGGGCCGGTCCGGTCGCGGAAGGGGAAATCCAAGCATCGATGCCATGTTGTTGCATCAGCGCTGCGAGGTGTGCTCCCTGACGTAGTCGGACCGCTCTGGCGATCTCAAGGTCCGATGCCGAAGCCTTGAGGCCGCGCTCGATGAGCTCTGCGGTTTCCGGACGGTAAAGCGGTTTGTACTTTCGGTACCAATTTTCGTGTACCTGCGCAGCTTCGGCAGCAACGAGCAGATGATGCGAACGATAGAGTTCCTCGAAATCGGGAAATGCCGATACTTCGATGAGAACATACCCGTTGGCTCTAAGCGTCTCGCAGGTCTCTTGAAAACCGAGTCTAGCGTCCGGCGTGACATGATCGAGGTAAGGGCCGTCCGGAATTCCAAACCTCGGACGACCATGGGTTAGGGATGATTTCCAGTCCGGAACCAGCGCCTGTGCAGCCAATTCGATTCCATCGACATCGGAAGCGAACCAGCCGACATGGTCCACGCTCGGCGCCAGGGGAATTACGCCGTCCACGGGAACTCTTCCGTAGCTGGGCTTGAATCCGCAGACGCCGCAGAAAGCGGCGGGCCGATTGATAGATCCGATGGTCTGCGTGCCTAGCGCCAATAGGCAGAGGCCGGCGGCTACGGCCGCCGCGGAGCCGCTGCTCGATCCACCCGGCGTGTGCTCGGGATTGCAGGGATTGCGTGTCGGACCGGGGGCAATATAGGCGAATTCAGCGGTGACGGTCTTTCCGATAATGAGAGCGCCGGCATCTTTCAGGCGCGTCACGGTGCTGGCTTCCGCACCGCTAAGTTCTTCGGGCGGCAAGCGACTGCCTGCGCGCGTTTCAAATCCGTCGATGTGAAAGATATCCTTGATGCCTATCGGCGTGCCGAACAAAGACGGCCGATTCTCGGGCTTCGGATAACGGTGCAGCAAATCGTCGGCCTCCCGATAGAGCCGTGTCCAGCGATGCTCCTCGGGCACGAAAGCCAGGACGTTCGGCTCGATTTCGGCAAAGCGGTTTTCGAGCTCATGGAGGTACGCCAGTAAAGGCCATTCACCGCTTCGAAGCCTGTTTGCAACTATGGTCGATTTCATGGCGTTGTTCATTTAGCCGGCAAACATGGACCAGCCATAGGCCAGTGCGAGTCCGAGATAGACCAGAAAGCTCAATCCCAGGAGCCAGCGTCCGGTATCCGGCGGTCTGGCCCATATCGGCAGCTGCGGCGCAAGGCGGCGAAAATTGAGCAGATACAAAGCCACGGGGAACATGACGGTTCCCGCAAAACCGATGACGGCGCTGGTCAGGATCAACGTGCCCGGCGTATCGAGCAGCATGGTCAACGACGTGATCAGCGTCAGTAGCGTCAGAAAGATGTAATACCAGGTACGTAGAGCGATTCGCCGGCTTTTCGGAAAGAGTACATGGACGATGTCGGCCTGCATCCGGCTGACGGCATCCGCCGTCGCCAGCCAAGTATCGGTCAGAAAGGCCGCGGCTACCGCGAGGAACAACAGCCGCCCGATTTCGCCCCAGCCGACCTCGAAAAAGCGGCTTTGCACCACCGCAAGTTCGTACTCCTGAGGTAACAGGCCTTTGGGAAACAGGAGCGCATAAGCCAGAAGACAGGTCATGAGTGTCGTCAACAGATTGCCGACGATCCCGATCAGAACGTCGGCGCGAAGGAATTGCTGCCATTTCCGCCAGCGATCCTCGTTTTCAGGCAACGCATCCGGAAGAAAGCCGTCGCTGGTGATGACCTCGGGCTTGCCGGCAACGGGCCCCGTGATTTTGCCCATGTGCACCGCCATCCCGACGCCTTTGTCACGCAGCCAGTACGAATAGAACAAGATCCAAAAGCCGCCCAATCCGGCGAACGCGATGGCGGTAAGCAACTTAGTGGCGTCCTGCGGTTCCCAAGGACGAGGCAACGGAGCCGTAGGGCCCAATAGACCCCGAAGAAAGCCCGGTACCGCCGCGATGACCTCGGTCTGGAGACAAGCCCAGAGCAGGCCGGCCACGGTGGTGACGGCCACTATTTTCATGAATCGCTCGACCAAGACGTATACGACTTTGCTGAACACGATGGCGGCCAAGAACACGCCGATCGAGCAATATCCCCAAAACAGCGATTGGCTACGGGCGTCCCAGCCTTCGGGAAGGTGGGTCAAGGCCGCCAAAGCCGTACCGCCCGCCGAGGCGAAGGCTCCGAACCAGAGGAACGAGACCGACATCAATATCCACAGAAGAATGCCGAAAACGCGGTTGAGCCGGATGAACCCGTGAAAAATGCTCTCGCCGGTCAATAGCGTGTAGCGGCCGATTTCGACGTTGATCGGGTACTGGAGCAAGCAGGCCGGAATCAAGAGGAATAGGAATGTCAAACCGTATTTCGCGATCAGATAGGGCCACCAGATCAGTTCGCCGCTGCCTTGTGCCAATGCCATCCATACGATTCCGGGGCCTAGGGCGGTCCACCAGCCGGGAAAGGCGGGTAAAGGTTTTCGGGCGAGATCGGACAGCGCGGAGATCGGGCGATTCATAGTGTTATTGTTATCAGTGATCCGAATGGGGGTTTGAAAAGCCGATTAGCTTAGCGTTTTAGCGGCCACCCGCAAAATATCGAGAAGATCGAAAACGCGGGCGACATAGTGATCCCGGACTCGATAATTCCGATGCTCTTTTCCGCGAAGTTCGTCGCCTATCGCGTCGATAAACTGATTGAGACGCCGTTCGTGTATGCCCGTTTTGGCCAGCAGGGGATCGACGACGACCCAGGATAACGCCGCAATCGCACTGACGGCGGCCATCGTCGTGCCAGTGGCGGCGATAATCAGTCCGGTCGACGCGGACGCAGGAAAGAGGCCGTAATACCAGGCTCCGATCGTGGGACCCAGCAAGAAATTGGCGATGGCCGTGTACTGGGCGATGGCGGAGGCTGCGGCCATGCCGGTCGAGAACGCACCGGGTAGGGCTTTGTTAAAAGCGGCGTAGCTGGTGGCGAGCGAAACCAGGCTGCCGGCGAGTTCGGTGACGGCGATGCGGGTTTTGCCGTATTCAGCCAGATTGCTTTCCAGCTTCCGGCGAAATTCGGGGTGATCCGCCTTGCTTCGGATTTGTCCAAGAAATTGCTCGCACAGCTCGGAAATCTCGGGATTGCACAGAATGGTTTCCATAAGGGCATCCCGGCGGGATGTCCGTTTCCCCTGAACATACGGCAGTTCCAGCAGTTCGGTATAGATCAGCCACTGCAATTCCGCTTGTAAGGCGGTCGGTATGCCGGTCGGCATCTTGTCGAGAATCCGGCTTATCCTGTGACCCCCGGTTTTTCGAAACAGAGCCGCCGTGCCATGAATGATGAAGCTGGGCAAACCCCATAGCATGTTCAGCGGATGTTTGTAGAAGTCCTTGCCGAAGGTTTTTTTGTGGAGCGCCAAGGCGCCCGTGAAAGAGAAATATTGCTCGACGAATTCGGGAACTTTAGCTTTTCGTGCGACCAAATAGGTTTCAATCCCTTGTGTTACGGCGCGTTCGATGGTCCGAAGTGTGTCGGTTTCCATAGGCATCAGTCATCGTTGGGAATCGGTGCAACCTAGTGAACTCTGCCGCCGGAAGCCATGTGTACGTAGTGTCGGCAGTCGGGCTGAATCCTTAAATTGTCTGGCAACCGGCGCCGTTCGTGCTCATAATAAATGTCTTTTTTGCTTTGGTTAGAGACAACCATTCGTTAGGTTTGATTATGAAAAAATTGATGATTGCGTTTTTGGCCGTTTTTTTGCTGGCCGGTTGCACGAGCAAGGAGAAAACCACTCTAAAAGAGGCGCTCGTCGCTAAATTCAAAGACGATTCCGATTTGAAAGATTATAAGCTCGATCCCGAGACTATCGCGGATTGCGTAGTTGGGGAAATCAGTAACGGATTGCCGGGTTTCGCGGGTGATCCTCGCCGTGAACAATTTTTTCAAGCATATACGCATTTCGCGAATGCAAAATCACCGGCTGATGCGGAGAAAGCCGTTAAGGATTACGAGCAATTATTTGGTTCGGTTAAAGAAGCCCGGCATGCTGCGTTGAGCATTACCGACCATGTCATGACTTGTATGGGCAAGGCGGTGGCTGTAGCTGGAGGGGATCAGGACGAGGGCAATTAAGCGGCATCCTCCTGACTACACAGTTAAGACGGAACAATCTCGGGGATGGCACCATAGAGCACCTGACATCCGAAAAGATTGTTTCTTAGGGGAAATACCGCTGAAATCGAACTCCGCCCGCGCGTGAATGCACAAAGACTTACGTCATAAAGACCGCGATTCGGATTGTAAAAACAGGCGGCGCGCGGGCGGCTACCTTAAGGAACAGTCTACGTATCCGAGATACCGGTAAGGAACGAATTCAGCCACCCCATATCGGATGGTGGTTATCGGGGACAGCCTTCTAGTTTAAAAATTGCATAGCCTTGGGTTTCGATGTCTTTCTGCATTTCCGCCGGCGCATGCGGTTCGCTATGGCAATAGGCACAACTTTCGGAGTTCACGACGGCATCTTCCTCACCGACGGACCTTAGCCAGTCGCGGGCACATTGCAGGGCTTTTGTTGGATCGTTTTCCGGAAGTATCACATCGAAGTGCATGATTTTTCCGCTTGCGCTACGCGCGTAGGTATCAAAAACATGGATTTGGCTCATATCTTCTCTCGTCGATGTTGAGGATGGATAAAGGAGTCGTTTGCGCACGGGAGACTGTGGCGATAACGTGGTGCCGCGCGATATCCAACGAGGGAATGCGTGCGCTCGTCGATTTTGAGCTCGGCAATGGCTTTGTGAAGCCGGACATGTGCACGCTTAGGTTTTGGATCTTAAACCCCGGATGCGGCAGTACTTGCGAACAGTGCACCGAGGCGGGTGATTAAGCCGACAATCGTCGATGTTCATACAGAATTTCCATATCGACATGGACAAATCTTGAAAAAACGGAGTGCGCCTGCTATCAGAACAGTGAGACACGGAGGTTTCGCATTCCACGACCAAAGGAATTGTCGGTTCTACATGATGTCAATAGGTATTGTGTCGATACTAACTCTAGCGGAACTTTAAAGATTTTGTCAATATGATATTGATCCGATACTATTAGATGTATGAATACTGAATCGATTTACGATTACTTGGAACGTATCGCCAACCTCATTCGGACAGACGTCCGAAAGACGGGGGTTGCGAAAGGATTGCAACCGGTGCAGTTGGAAGCGCTCCATTATCTGAGCCGGTGCAACCGATACAGCAACACGCCAGTTGCGGTGGCCGATTACTTGGGCCTAACCAAGGGAACGGTATCGCAAACCTTGGGGGTCTTAGAATCTAGTGGCTTTATCGAAAAGCAGGCCGACCTCAATGATCGTCGTGTGGTTCATCTCAATCTGACTGTTGACGGCGCTCGCGTGGTTTCGGATGCAATTCCGCCTAATATCCTGAAATCCGCAGTGGATGGGCTGTCTGAGACCTCCCGGAATGAGATTACAGCAACTCTGAATCAGGTTTTGAGGGAGTTGCAAACGGCGAACAAGCTGAAAACGTTCGGCTCCTGCAAAACTTGCAGGTATCACTTGACCCAGGAAGACGGAAGGCGCCGGTGCGGACTGACCATGGAGTGGCTAACGGAGGCCGACGCGGAAAAAATATGCCGGGAGCATCAGCCAACAGCGGAAAGTGTCTAGATTTGCAAAGTGATTAATAGGACGGGCCGAGAGCCCGCCCCAAAGGACAGAATCAAATCGCTTGCTCGCCGGTTTCACCGGTCCGAATCCGGATAGCCTGCTCGAGGTTGGTTACAAATATTTTGCCGTCGCCAATTTTGCCCGTGTTGGCGGCTTTGATGATGGAATCGACAGCCTGATCGACCATGCTATCGGTTACCGCCACTTCGACTTTTACTTTGGGCAAGAAATCAACCACGTATTCGGCGCCGCGATAAAGTTCCGTGTGTCCTTTTTGACGCCCGAAACCTTTTACTTCCGTTACCGTAATCCCGCTGATTCCAATTTCGGACAATGCTTCCCGAACATCGTCCAATTTGAACGGTTTAATGATCGCGGTGATGAGTTTCATTATTGTCTCCGATGATGTGAAATGTTCTTAGCCTCGGTTGGCTCGATTTCGAATGATATCGTCGACCACGGTAGGATCTGCCAAGGTGGAGATATCGCCGAGATTGCGGATATCGTTGGCCGCGATTTTCCGAAGTATGCGGCGCATGATCTTGCCGGATCGCGTTTTCGGTAGTGTCGGAGCCCATTGAATGATATCGGGTGTGGCAATCGGACCGATTTCCTTGCGGACCAGCTGCACTAGCTCCTCTTCAAGCTCTGGGCTCGGCGAGACGCCGGCTACCAAAGTGACATAAGCGTAGATTCCCTGTCCTTTGATATCGTGCGGATAACCCACAACGGCGGCTTCCGCCACATGGTCATGCAGGACCAAAGCGCTCTCGATTTCTGCGGTGCCCATGCGATGGCCCGACACGTTCAGCACATCATCGACGCGCCCGGTGATCCAGTAATATCCATCGGCATCGCGTTTGGCACCGTCACCGGTAAAGTACTTGCCGGGATAAGTTGAAAAATAAGTATCAAAAAAGCGTTGGTGACTGCCGAATACCGAGCGAGCCTGGCCCGGCCAAGAGCGGGTAATCGTCAGTACCCCCTCGCACGCTCCTTCCAATACGCTACCCTGGCTGTCGACAATGGCCGGTACGATGCCGAAAAACGGACGCGTCGCGGAGCCCGGTTTGAGCGGCGTGGCGCCGATCAAGGGAGTAATGAGTATTCCACCGGTCTCCGTCTGCCACCACGTATCGACTATAGGGCAGCGGCCGCGGCCTACCTGGTGATAATACCATTCCCATGCCTCTGGATTGATGGGTTCGCCGACAGAGCCCAGAACGCGCAAGCTGTCCCGGCGGGTGCTATCAAGCCAATCTTCCCCCAGGGCCATCAAGGCGCGGATGGCGGTGGGAGCGGTATAAAAAATATTGACACGATGCTTTTCAACCACACGCCAGAAGCGGTCGGGAGCCGGGTAGGTCGGAACGCCTTCGAATATAAGCGTGGTTGCGCCGTTACACAGAGGGCCGTAAACGGTATACGAATGGCCGGTAATCCAACCGACATCCGCGGTGCACCAATAGATTTCGCCCGGACGGTAATCGAACACATATCGGTAAGTCATTGCCGCATAGACCAAATAACCCCCGGTCGTGTGAAGTACCCCCTTCGGTTTTCCGGTAGATCCGGAGGTGTAGAGAATAAACAACGGGTCTTCCGCATCCATGGATTCGGGCGGGCAATCGGGAGAAGCCTCCGACACCGCCTCGTGATACCACACATTATGACTGTCCCAATCGATACTCCCGCCGGTATTCCGAACGACAAAAACCGTTGTCACATTTGGACAAGCCCGCAGTGCGGTGTCCACATTGGCCTTCAGCGGTACTATTCGTCCACCCCGTCTTCCTTCATCCGCACAGATGACATACCGACAGTCGGCATCGAGAATGCGATCCCGTAATGCGTCGGCGGAGAAGCCTGCGAACACGATGGAGTGGACGGCCCCGATCCGAGTGCAGGCCAGCATTACCACTGCCGCTTCGGGGATCATTGGAAGATAGATGCAAACCCGGTCACCTTTTTGAACGCCATGCTTTTTCAGAACATTAGCAAACCGGCAGACTTGTTCGTGCAGCTCGCGGTAGGTGAGCTTCTTGTCGATATTCGAATTGTCTCCTTCCCAGATGATTGCGACTTCGTCACCCTTTTCGACTAAGTGGCGATCGAGGCAGTTATAGCTGACGTTCAGTTTGCCTCCTTCGAACCATCGAATACGGGCGGTACCGAAGTCGCAATCCTGAACCTTGTCCCACGGCTTGAACCAGTCGACAAAACGTTCCGCTTGTTCAGCCCAAAATTTGTCCGAATCCGTGATGGAGTGTTCATACATCTCCTGATAAAGCGCTTCGGTAATTTGCGCTTCGGCAGCTACTTCCGGCGGCACTTCGTAGACTTTTTCGAAGGACATTGGCTTTTCCGATGATCTTCAGAGTGGGATAGGGAGGCTCTGACAGGTGTTGATTTTACCGAATTTTCCGGCGAGTGACCCGCATCATCAAGTCTAACGAACATCGGCATCTTCGTTCTTAAGCCCGCCTCAGCCATAACGCTAGCTTGAGGGCAACCAACATGACCGGCTTTTTAGTACAACTTAGGCGTTCTTAA
>NZ_JBDIVO010000010.1:0-43237 GCF_039794385.1 Methylocaldum sp.
AACTGTCCCGGTCGTGGCGCAGGGCGTAATAGAGTCCGACGATGCGGGTCTGGTTGAGCGTGTAGATCAGCAGGCTTCCCCCTAACAGCCCCTGGAGTTTGTGTCGGAGGCGGGCTGGAAAAACGAGGAAGGCGGCGACGAGGAGCAGCAGGGTTTCGGTGCCTTCGCAGCCGTTCAGGACGTTCAGCCGGGCCCAGGGCGAGACCAATCGGTGCCCCTCCGCGATCACCCTTTCGCCGGGATCAGCCAATCGATCAGGGCGGCGCTCGGCCGCACCGTGAGCGTATCGATGAGAAGCCGCTCCAGCGCGCCGCCGCGAGCGTCCTGGTACAGCCACTGCAGGCCGCCATAGAGCAATAAAAACCGCAGCGGCAAACTGCGACAGCGGGGCCAGCCGCCGCGGAATGGGCGAATCGGTAGGGCGCGAATCATCGGGAGCATAACGATTGAGTGGAAAGCCAAGATACTGCTGGTTGGCAAGGGCCACGCGATGACGCAGCCAAGGATAGGCATCCCATATGACAGGCCGAAGACAGTCTGATCGGCAGCGTTTATGTCTAAACCTAACTTTAGAGCCTGTAAAATAGCCGGAACGCAGTAATGACGGGAAGCATGCAAACGGCAAAAGAATTCACAACCACCTTCGGGCGCGCACTAACCAGCGCAGGCCATTGAAGATCTCACGCAAATCGTGCCGGCGTTGCGGCGCGTCCGCCTTCATCAAGGTTAAATAAGACGCGACGAAGGTCCATTCGTCGTCCGACACATCGCTAGGATAAGGTTTACGAGTCATCATGCTCGTAATAACCACTTCTCCAGCAGAAAGGTCATAACACGCTCTATTCGTTCGGATTCGCCGCGAGGGCCGGCAAGCGCGGGACGAAGATCCTAATGAGGGCTCCCCCCGGTTCGTAGCCGGCGCAGATCTTGTCGCGGACGTTGCGGGCCGCTTCGAGCTGGCCGGGATCGTCGGTGGTCAAGGCACTGAGGCGGCTCGGTAGGACTCGACCGCCTGGTCCAGATCGTCGATGCCGAGGGATATGTCCCGGCCCGCAGCGCCAATCTCGGCGCGGCACGGCACGGCTGCCCTCGTCGCCGGCACTATCGGAACGCATCGCGGCGGGAGGGAGAAACCGTCTTCGAAACGTTGCCGAAATTCGGCGAAGAACCGACGCACATGGTGTCGATGCCGGTGCGTCCCCATAGGTATCAAGATATTATTGTTTCGAACACGGCCAATCGTTCTGCCAGCCGCGTCACTCGCTTCTTCGCCTTCCAACTCCGTACGGCCATAGCCAACGCTTTCGGTTCCGCAATCACCACTACCAGTTTTTTCCCGCGCGTGACCGCGGTGTACAACAGGTTTCTTTCCAAAAGCATGTAGTGCTGCAGGGCGAGCGGGATGACCACGGCCGGATACTCGGAACCTTGGCTCTTGTGAATGCTGGCCGCGTACGCCAGGGCTATCTCGTCCAGTTCCGAGAGGTCATAAGTGACTGTGCGGCCATCGAAATCCACTGTTAAGGTGCTTTCTTCCTGATCGATTGTAGTGATGCGGCCAATGTCGCCGTTGAAGACGTCCTTGTCATAGTTGTTCACCATCTGAATGACTTTATCGCCCGGCGCGAACGTGGTTCCGAACTTCGTCACTTTGGGCTCGGCCTGACCATTGAGCAATTGTTGGAATTCGATGTTCAACGCGCGCACGCCCAAGCCGCCGCGGTTCATCGGCGTGAGCACCTGAAGATCGTTGACGGGGTGAACACCGAATCGCAGCGGAATGCGTTCGACAACCGCCTGAATGAGCTTCTTCCGGACGTCCTCGGGCGATTCAGCCTCAATGAGGTAGAAGTCGCTGGCTTCGCCCTTGGGCGTGGCGACCGGCAATTCACCTCGGTTAATCCGGTGGGCATTAACGATGATTCTGGACTCTTGCGCTTGGCGGAAGATCTCGGTGAGCCGGACGGTGGGCACAGCCTCCGAAGCAATGAGGTCGGCGAGCACGGCGCCGGGGCCGACGGAGGGCAGTTGGTCCACATCCCCGACGATGAGGAGGCCCGCAGCATCCGGCACCGCCTTGAGAAGCTGATTCATCAGGACCACGTCCACCATCGAGGCTTCGTCGATCACCAGCAGGTCGGTTTCCAGCGGGTTTGCGTCATTCCGCTTGAACCTGAATTCCTTCGGATCGAATTCAAGGAGACGATGCACCGTCTTGGCCTCGAGCTTAGTGGTTTCGGTCATCCGCTTGGCCGCCCGTCCGGTCGGAGCGCACAACAAGACACGGACTTTCTTCGCCCGGAGAATCCGCAACACGCTATTGACCAGGGTGGTCTTGCCGACTCCCGGCCCGCCGGTGATGATGGTCACCTTATTGCCGAGCACCGTCGTGACGGCTGCCCGCTGCGATTCGGACAGGGTTAGCCCGGTCCTCTCCTCGACCCAGGGAATCGCCTTGCCGGCATCAATCTCACCCCAGGGTGACACGCCCTCGAGCAGACGTCGGATGTGGTTCGCACAGCCCGTCTCGGCGCGGTACAGCGGCGCCAGGGACAAGATCTCGCCATCCGGCGTGGTTTCCCCGATGAGATTGTCCGCCTCCAATTCGGCGCCGATAGCTTGCTCGATGATCGCTTCCGGGACTTCCAGGAGTTGGGCGGCCATCGACACCAGCGTCTCCCTCGGTGCCGCACAGTGTCCCTGCTCCGACCAGAGCTGAAGGGCATGGCGTACGCCGGCCTGGGCGCGAATCAGAGAGTCCGATGGGATGCCGAGCTTCTGAGCGATGATGTCCGCGGTCTTGAAGCCGATGCCCCAGATATCCAGCGCCAGCCGATAGGGATTTTCGGTGACCTTGAGAATCGATTCATCGCCATAGGTCTTGTAGATACGCACAGCGCGGGATGTGCCAACCCCGTGCGATTGCAGGAACACCATGATGTCCCGGATGACCTTCTGTTCGGCCCAGGCTTCGACCACTCGCATGCGGCGCTTGCGGCCAATGCCCTCAAGCGTCTCCAACCGCTCGGGCTCCTGCTCGATCACCTCGAACACCGCTTCACCAAACGCCTTCACCAACTTTTTGGCGAAGTGCGGGCCGATCCCCTTGACCAGCCCGGACCCGAGATACTTCTCGATACCTTCCAGCGTAGTGGGCGGGACGACCTTGAGGTGATGAGCCTTGAATTGCAGCCCATGGGTCACATCATTGACCCAGCGCCCTAAACATTCGATGAATTCGCCCGGCGAGACCGAAGCGGCCGAACCGATCACGGAGACCAGGTCGCGCTGCCCCTTGACCTTGACCCGCAGCACGCAGAAACCGGATTCCGCACTGTGGAACGTCACGCGCTCGACCGCGCCGGACAGCCGTTCGTAGGATGGGGGGTCGGTTTCCTGAAATGACATGGAAGTCGTCATGGCTACTTGGACAAGCAAGCGGCTCAAATTTTTATCAGCTTAACACGCTGACGAAGCAGAAACCTGGAACGCGACCAACCGGAATCTGGAGCGTTCAGGCCAAGGAGGATGTCAACTCAGTTTGTCCACGTCGACGTAAAACAGGCCCGCATGGATCAGGTATTCTGGACTCAAATCCCCTGGTCAGGCTCAGACCCACTATTGGCCAGCGGTCAGCAGTCGCCATCCGCTTATCCTGGTGGGGCTTTCCTGCCTACGTGCGGTAACATCCGCAAAAGCTCGTATAGAAGACGATGCAGCGCCGAGCGAGAATATAGTCACGCTGGACACAGGACCTCGCGCCAGCCTAAAGGGAACAAGCCCGAGACAGACGGGTATTCGCTGAGAAGCGAAACGGATTGGAAGAAGGGCCATCGGATGGCCCTTTTTGCTGCTCACTGTTTGGTCTTCTATTCAGTTCAATCATCTACAGTGACTGGAACTGTGAGGGCGTGAGCAGATTGCTGGCGGATAACAAAAGGCCCGGCTGTGGGGTGGAAAGCCGGGCGTGTGCCGCGTTGTCGTAAGTTCAGGCGCAAGCGCATTTTATAAGACAACAGCGCGGTTAATTGAAGGTTAGACCAGCTTCGGTAAGTTGCAAGCCTACGATCATGGCCGCTCTGGTTGAGTGGCCGCATCCTAGGTGACCGCTTTCCCCAGACAGCATACACTCTCCTTCATGTGCGGACGCTTTACCCAATACACCGATCCCAGACGACTGGCCCGGCAGTTCGAGATTTCGGAAACCAAGATCCGGGTTTTCGATATCCGGCCCCGCTATAACGTCGCGCCGACGCAGCCTGTCTTGGCCGTCCGGTTGGATCATGAGGGCGAGCGAGAGCTGGTCCCGCTGACCTGGGGCCTTCTGCCTTTCTGGGCCAAAGAGTCCAAACTGCCCTACTCCACCATCAATGCGCGGGCGGAAACGGTGGCCGACAAACCCGCTTATCGGCAGCCGTTTCGGAAGCGCCGCTGCCTTATACCCGCAGACCTTTTTTATGAATGGAAAGCGGAAGGAACGGGCAAACAACCCTATGCTATCGGACTCGAATCCGGGGAACCATTTTCCTTGGCAGGACTGTGGGACCGCTGGGAAGGCGACGGACAGACGATCGAATCCTGCACGATCATTGTGACGCAGGCCAATGCCCTCATGGCGACGATCCACGACCGCATGCCGGTGATCTTGCCACCGTCCGCCTATGACGTGTGGCTGGATCCTAAAACCCCGTTGGAAACCGCCCAGGCTCTCCTACAACCGTTTACAGCCGAACCCATGCGGCTTTATCCCGTAAGCCGGCGGGTAAACAGCCCGAAGAATGACGATCCCACGCTGGTGGAGCCGCTTGCCCAAGCGATCTGAAGGCAATCGGGCGAGTTCCACCGGCCGTTAGCCCGGTCGTCGAACCGGCGCCAAGCATCGCCTCGTAGGCCTGCAGAGCATGTGCCTGACGCCGCCCAGGGAGCGGCGAATCGTACCGATGCATCCCCAGCGTGGTTATCGGCCAAAACCGTGGATCAATCACACCGTCGTGGACTTATTCAAACAGATGAAACGCTACCGCCTCGAACGGCGGCGCCTGGATCGCCTCGCCCGGCCCGAACCGGCCGATCGGGCGAAAGCTGCCGCCGTCGAGGATCAGCGCTTCGAGCCAGGGCGCGTCAGGCTCGATCATCCAGACGAAGGGGACACTGTGGCGGGCATACAGCGGAAGCTTTTCGTTCAGGTCGTAATCGCGGCTCGTGGGCGACAGCACCTCGCAAATCCAGTCGGGCACAACCCGGAACCGATGATCCTCCGGCATCGAGGGAAGCCGCTCGCGCCGCCAGCCCGCCAAATCCGGCACCGTTACTTCCGCATCGAGGACGAAGTGAACTTCCGGTTCGTCCAGAATCCACCAGCCGCCCGGACCTCCCACACCGTCCTCGAACGGGTCGCCCAACCTTCGGCCAAGCACACTGGCGCTATGAATGTGTTTGCCCCTGGGGCGCGGCAGCGCGTGAAGACGGCCGTTGACGAGTTCCGCCGTGTAGCCGGCCGGCACCGCTTCCAGGTCGGCGTAAGTTGCAGGGCCGGTAGAGACGAAATGGACTCGGGCACTCATTTGGAGTCAACCATTCGAAACGTGGGCGTTAGATATCATTGTATCGAGGATCGGGACTTATTCAGAGTTTCCTGCGGCTTTTTCGGGGCTTCCGCACATCTACGAATACAAACCGGAACTCGCACGTGCAACGTCGATGACACGACTCACCCTGCTTGGTCGATGTTCTTCAACCAGTGCTGCAACCACTCTGGCGGTGGCGGACAGGTTTTTGGCACCGGGTGACCGGTCGCCTGTCGTCGCACCTTGGCAGCCAGGCGGTACGCACCCTCGTAGCCGTACTTCCGAATTGAAAAAGACTGCTTGGCCTGCCGACCATCCCGGATAAATCGCGCGGTCCAGCAAGCTTTCGAGGGACGTTCGCGGCAATCCACAGTCACGGAAAGTCCGACATAGCCGTCCTGATTCCGCCGGTCGCGCGCGTGGTAACCGACTTTCGTGGCCGGTGGTATTCCATAAACCACGACCATTTCGTCGCGAAACCGCTGGGCGGCATTGAGAGCTCTCTCTGGTCCGCCATGGACGCTGTCCGAGAATAACCGTGAAGCGACCATCTTCCCGTCCCAATAAACTCGTACCCACCACCCGCATGTGCTTGTGTCGAGCCGGGTGATGAAGCGCATCGGTTTCGATGATTTTGATCCAGGCCGCCGGGTCCGAGACCTCGCCCTTTCCGGCTCGATCGAGCGTTCTCCTTTCAATTGACTGTCTCGATGCATTGACTATGACCCTGTCCAAGGAGAATGAGTCCACGCTGCAAGGCGGTCCGCCAGCCTCCTCCGGCCGACTTCGTCCAAGGCCTCATTTCTAGAGAGCAAGATGAGCTGCGGGCAACCCGGCACGAACAGTGTTCCGTCGTCATCAATAGCGAGCCAGCGTTCGATGCCAAACGAACGACAATACGCCTCGATCTCCCGTTGTCGAGAATACGGTCCGGGAAGGACCGCTGTCGCCCCGATCAAGCGATCTCGGAATCCCGCCGAGAAATAGTCGAGAAGTTCGTCGAACGGCTCCCCTTCCCGCCAGTTTGATGAAATGACGATGTCGATGTCCGGATAGCCCCGCAGGGTCGCTTCGAACGCCGGCAGGTACCGGAACGTCGCCGATTGGCTGGGATGGAGCACACCGTCGAAATCCAGGAATAGCGCGAAGGGCTCCGGTCTGCGAATGCAGATGGGCAGGAGGCGATGGATCGGGTTCATTGATCGGTCGTCCGGTCCTGCGAATCCGGCCGCTTCTGAGCTTGAGGCGCGAGATCAGACCCGGCAGACCCCGCGATTTCAAGCAGCACGGCGGCATGGCAGTCGTCGGATTCGCCCGGCTTCGGCAGCGGACACCAGCACGCGAGGTTCTTGCCCCAAAGCTCGCGACGCACGTCGGCGGCCGTGAAATCCAGCCGGCCGGCCTCGAGGTCGGCCCGGAAGTCCGCTTGCGCACGCTGGCGCCGCTCGTCAACCGGCCACTCTCGAGGGTAAGCGTCCAGCGGATGCGGGTTGCCCCATCGGGTCGAGCGGTCCACCTTGACGGTATTCGGCGGCATACGCCAACCCTTGGTACGGCGAAGTTGCACGCGGAATGGCGTGGTCGGTTCGTTCATCGGCGCGGCTCCGGGATCTGGTTCCATTCGCGTCCGTCGAGCAGGCGGCCCGCGACTTTCCTGCCCGCCCGGCAGAGGCGTGTGCCGTCGACATCGATCAGCCGTGCCGTGCGCGGATACGGTTCGGCCTCGAATAACGGCGCCCACTCGCCCCATTGCTTGAAAAAGAAAGCGGTCTCTAAAGCGGCGCATTCGTCACGGAGCGCCCGCACCCAATCCGGACGCATCGGCCGGGCGTGTGCGCCGGACTCGCCGCCGACGATGACCCAGTCGAGCCCGCGGCCTTCACTCGCAAAAAGCGGCGTTAAGCCAATCGCTCCAAGCAGCGGCTCGACGCTCAGTCCGCGGACCCGTGCCGGCACGGCCAACAACTTCGGAATGTCGCGGCAGGCCTCGGCCTGATTGCAGACGGTGATCAGCAGCCAGACGTTCGGGTAACCCCGCGGCCCCCAGTCGGGCGGCAGCATCCGAGGGGCATTGCCGATGCGCTTCGTCACGAGTATCCAATCCAGCCAGGGCGTGGACCGAATCAGCGCCCACAGATCGGCGCGCCAGCCGTCTGGTACTTCGTTGTCGAACACGTCCGCCAGCGACGCGCAGAAAACACGCGGTCGGGTGCCCGTCGCCACTGCCTCGCGGTTCCACTTCAAGGGCGTGCTCCAATAAGTCTCGCTGGTTCTCCGGCGTGGCCGGGAGGGTCCCCAGGTTACGAGGCCGCTCCGCTTCGCCCAGGTCTCGGCGTAGCAGTGGTCGCAGGCCAGACTCACCTTCGTGCAACCCACCCAGGAGTTGAAGGTGTGCGTGGTCCACTCGATCTTGCTGTGCTCGCCCATACTCTCGGCCGAAAAATTAAAGACCAAAAGGATTGTCGTTTGTGAACCATGGTTGACACGCGCTTCTGTGTCAACTATAAATCACACTATGGAACTCATCAAGAGCAGTACCTTTGATCACCGGCTACGCGGTTTGAAGGATCGCCGTGCCGTGGCACGCATCCAAGCACGGTTGGACCGTCTTGCAAGCGGAAATCCAGGCGACATTAAGCCGGTCGGCGAAGGTATCTCGGAAATGAGGATCAACTACGGACCCGGATACCGGGTTTACTTTATGCAGCGCGGGCCGGTCGTTGTCGTACTGCTTTGCGGTGGCGACAAGTCCAGCCAGGACCGCGACATTGCCTGCGCCAAAGTCATCGCCGCACAGTGGAAAGATTGAGTTATGAGCAGCGAAACCTTCAGCCGTTACGATACGGCCGATTATCTGGAAACCGAAGCGGATATTGCCGCCTACCTGGAAGCCGTTATTGAAGAGGGCGGCGACGATCCGGCCTTTATTGTCCACGCGCTTGGTGTTGTCGCCCGCGCGCGCAATATGAGCCAACTCGCCCGCGACGTGGGAATGAGTCGCGAAGGCTTGTATAAGGCTCTATCCGGGCAAGGAAACCCCAGCTTTGCCACGGTGGTGAAGGTGGCTCATGCCCTGGGGTTGCGGGTGACGTTCCAGCCTGAGACGCCGGCCGCCTGCAACTAGACATGAACTCTCCCGCCGCTAAACCGCTGGGGCGGTTGTAGCGGGGGTTTCCGGCCTTGCGGCTTTTGCTTCCTGGTTCCGCGTCCTCTGCGTCCGGCCGTTTCCGGCCGGACGGCTTACCGGGGACTCCCCAGGCGTGACTTCGGACCGTTCCGGCCCTAGTTTCCGCTCAGTCTGCCGGCGCAGGGCGCAGCGCGTGCGGCGCGGGGGTTGGTATTCCCCCGACAACAGCAGCCGTACGCCCCGGCGATCTGCTGCCTGAAACTCTTCGCGTCTCGCCCAACGTACAGAAGCACGGCTTCACGCAAGCGAAGCTACCCAAGCATCGTATCCACGGACACTTCTCGCGCTCGTTGAAGCTCGGTTCGTAGCTGGACGACGAATTGCTCCAGGCGCTGGATTTTCTCGATCAGCGCCGTTTCGACGACGGCATTTGCGATTTCACTGTTCAGCCGATCTGCCATGCCCGAATCGCCTCCACCAATTCCTCCAGCGCACTCACGACCTTTGCCTTGGCGTCCACCATCTGCTCGGATGGTTTTTCCCAACGCGGCGCGTATCTTTCGTATGCGGCTTCCAGGAACTCTTCCACACGCCGTTTCAAGCTTTCTATATCCGTCTGCGGATAGGTATTGTTGATGCGCGGCACATCCTCCAATACCTTGGCCAGCTTCGACTTTAACAGGCTGTACTGGATATGCGGTTTCGACACCAACACACGCGTTACTTGGAGACCGAATCTACCCACCATTCTCACGGTATCGCCAACATGTTTGGACGGGACGCTCGCGGAGCACAACATCGTGCCGCCACTCGAAAGTCCAAACAACATTACATAGCCGCCCTGGACGGCGGGTATGTCGAAGATTTTCAGTTGCTGATTGGCCGGAGGGCCGTCGTAGACCCAGAGGTCGAGCAGAGAACACGAAGTGGACGATGCGTCGGACGTCCTGGCTTTACTTCCATCATAACGGCCGGTCCTTCGGATGGCCGGGAGCACTTCACCGGCAAGCCACTTCTGGAACGGGATGGCCTTGGGCTTGTCCGAGCGGGCCAGGAAGAAGTACAAGCCTTGTTCGGAAAGGACGGCCATATCCTGTGCCCCGGAGGGGGTCACAACGGATGTGACCCCACGCCACTCTTCAGGGACATGTGCAATTCTCTGCATTCCGTTCCAGGAATACCCCAACGCCTCCGCCACATCCTTAGCGACCACCCATAGTTCGTCCCCGGTCCGGATCACCCGGATGTCTTTGTCATCGAAGCGGAAAGGGGACGCCGGATTTTGCTGAACATCGAGGCCGCTCGACGCACCGGACTCCGTACTCCCTTCGGCCACGTATTTATCCGCCTCGACGAGGCGTTCGCCAGTGATGCGGCGTTCACAATCGATGAGGTGCCTCCGCACCCTGCGGCCTTGTTCGCTTCGTTCAAATGCCGCGACTTCTTTGGCCATGTCCAGCGTAAGGTGATAATCCTTGCCGCGGCGGTCACCGCCGCGGCCTTTTTGATTCCTCGAATTCGGGGAATCAATCACGATGTAATCGTTATCCTCCTCGAAGCCATACTCGGAAATACGTTCCTTGATCCACGTCGAGAAATCCCGCCCCACGGCCAGAAACCGGTGCAAATCCCGCGCATTACACACCAGGTGCTCGATTCCGCCGATCGTCGCGGTGAACACGGGAATCAGTGGTCCGTTCCAAGGAGATGCCTCCGCGGTTGCTGTCTCCGACTCATGGATTGGATTGCGTTGCTCGCTCGTCCGCCCCGGCACAGCCGGCGACACCGACATCCGTTCGAGCGAGGGCAACAGCTCAGTCGCCACCCATCTACGAAACGGCTGTACGGCTTTCGGATTCCGGCCGGCGCGAATCAGCGCGCGAAGACCGGCCTCGTCGACCACGGTCAGCTCTGTGTGGCCACTTGGTTCGTTCTTCGGGACTACGGTGCTTTTTCGCCTGTCGTCGATCCCGGCCAGCGCCATCGGACAATCGCCAAGGCCGAGCGCGGCGCACACATCCACGGCCACGAACCAATTCCGTCCTTCCCGGCGGATCACCCGCACGTCCAGATTGCCACCAAACGAGAAGGCTATCGCCGTCTCCACCAAGTTGCGTTCGTTTTCACCCATCGTCAAGCCCCCTCCGTTTCGGTTTCTTTCGCCTCCGCCGATACCCGCTGCGCCGCCGCCTGCATCGCCTCCATGGCGGTGAACCGCGCGCCGCGCACCTGTTTGTCGTAAGCCACCAAAGCGTCGCGGATCCCGATCAGGAGGTCCATCTGCTTGCGGATTTCGGCGAAAGCCGTCTCGACTTCGGTCACGAGTTCCGCGACCCACTCCGGCTCGCCGTTCAACATCCGATCCAGGGGATATTGGTAGCTGCGGCCCCGCGCGTAGGTCTTCCGCGCGATCGACCGCCGCTGGCCGTCCAGGCGCATCACCCCCATTTCGTACCATTCGATGGAAAAGGCGCCCGTGTCCCGAGTCTTGAGCCGCACTCCCAGCGAGCCACGAGCGTGCAGCTTCTGGCCGACGCGCCCGTCTTTCAGCCGGGCCCAGTAGTCGTCGACCAGGAACTTCGCTTCCCGGCGCAGCGCGTCGAAGCGTTCCGCAAGCCAGACATAGGCCGGCTCCGTGCCCGTGACGACGGGCGGTTCGGCCGCGGTCCGATTGGTCTCTTGCATAAGGTTGGAATTACTCATGGCGTCACCTAACTGTCCTATCTGGTTGGAACCGACCCATTCGGTTCCAACGGGTTTTCCAGCGTCGCTCCGCTCGTTTTCCGTCGTGGTCCCAATGTTTGGGGACCGACATGGCACTGACAACTTTTGTTGCCTTTTCACCCGCTTCGAGGCGGCTCCCTTACGACCCTAACCCCCAATCGGCCACTTGCAAGGGCGTTCTCAAATCGGCCGTTGACGCATCCTCCTTTCAATACTCAGGTCTATTCGCCCGGTTCCAACGACGTGGATTTTCGGACGGGCGCTCGGCAATCGGTCCTTGCCCCACGGTTCTCACAATGCGTTCCGTTCAAGCTTGCGATCGGCGGAAAGGCGCTGTCCAAAACACGATACCCCACAGGATGAAAAGCGGCGCTGCACAAAAACGCCAAAATCCGAACTTTGTGAAACGCCACTCCGATTTCCCGCCGCTATAGTGAGCGAAATACTGGAAACGCTCTGAAGACGCCTTTCAACACCTTTCGACGTTTTACGACGCTCTTGGTGTTGATTGGCGTCGTTGATACCCAGTAAGCAAGCTTCAGACACGTCGATTCGACGTTGTTGAACGTGTTTCGACACATTTCAACGTGTCGCGACACCAATCAACTTCTCGGAGAAAAAAGTGATTGTTGCCGTCGATATCGGATACGGAAACGTGAAGTATGCCTGGAGGCGCGACGATGGAAGCCTGGCTGCCGGGCATTTCCCTTCGATCGCCGCCTTGTCGGTCGCTCGAGAATTAAACGACGGGGCAACAGACGGGCTAAATGTCGTCCGGATCGAGATCGGGCACGAGTGTTACGTGGTGGGCGAGGACGCTGGGCTTGCCTTGGCTGGCCACGAATCGGGGCGAATTCTGAACCGCGGCTATCACGACTCAAATCCATATCTCGCCCTTTTCCGAGGCGCTCTCACCTACCTTGGAAAACCACGACACGTCGATCTCGTTGTGACTGGGCTCCCCGTCGAATACATCCAAACTAGCCGGGATCGGCTTGAGAAACGGTTGGTTGGCGAGCACCCGTTGCCGGACGGATCAATAACCCATATCAGACGCGCCTGGGTCATTCCTCAGCCGGTCGGCGGTTTTCTGCATCACGCCATTGGCCACGGCGTTTATCAGGACCTTCGTAACAGTCTGTCACTGATCGTCGATTGCGGTTTCTTCACCGTTGACTGGATCGTGGCAAAGGGGCTCAAAGTTGCGTTCGAAAGGTCTGGAAGTACACCAGGCGGGGTTTCCCAGATCCTGGTCAAGTTGACGCAGGCGGTTAGCGAGGAGATCGAGGAACCGTTCAACGACGTCGCTCGGTTGGATGAAGCCGTGCGAAACGGGTATCGCATGGACTTGTACGGCCGCCCGTACGATTTCGGGCATTTGATGCCGCGAGTACGGCCCGTCATGGATCAGGTTTGCCAACGTCTGCTTGATACAGTGGGCACGATGAGCGACATCGGCACCGTTGTCCTTGTTGGCGGCGGCGCTGCGCTTTATCAGGACGCCATACGGAAAATTTGCAAGCGCAATCCTCTCGTCCTGGTCAAGGACCCGATGCATGCGAACGTCAAAGGATTTTACCTCGCCGGCGAGGAACGACTTAAAAACGATGGGTAAGCCTATTCGTTTGAATCTTTTGATTCGTCAGGACACTGACCCTGAGTTGTACCGCTATTTGTCAGCGTTGCCTCCACGCCGGCGTTGCGACCGTTTCCGGCTTCTTGCCGAGAGGGGGTTGACCATGGAAACCACCGGCGCACGTCACCTCGACCCGGCCGGTCAGGTACCGATACATGAGAGCAGCGGCGCCGATACCGGGGACCTCGGCAACGATCTCGCCGAATTGTATTAAAAGTCCGTGTTTTCCCAATTTTTTGCAGCGTCGGCCTCTTTCTTTTTCTGGAGAATTCCCAATATGCGTATGCATCGGAACACCCTCCTCTGGTTGGCGTTATTCCTCGGGGAGCCTTCGGCCCACGCCCTGGATGATTTATTCGGGGATGGGCCGTCCTTTTTTGAGGACCATGCCAGAGGCTGGTTCTGGTACGAGACCCAGCGCGAGCCGGATCTCACCCCCGAGCCGGAGCCCCCGCCTAAGCCGCCTGAACCGCCGCCGGCCTCGGCACCCGTGCCGGCCAAAACCACTCCATCCGAGGAACCCGTGCCGCTATCCGCCGAGTGGTTCCGGAAAAATCTCGACCGCTACCGGGACCGGGCCATCGACCACCCGACGCCGGAAAATGTCGCTGCCTACTATTACCTGCAGCGAGTGATGATGGACAAGGCCCAGCGCTTTACCGAAGTAGCGCGGCACGTTGTCATGTCCGATCCTTACCTGGACGAGACCGTGCGCCGGCCGATTGCTACCTATGCAGTCAACGAGGCCAACCGGCAGTCTGGTCAAGCGGCGGGCGAGCTGCTGAACGAGATCGCCACGCAAGCCGGGATCCTGTTCTTTTTCCGCTCCGACTGCCCCTATTGCCATATCCAGGCTCCCATTCTCGCCATCCTGGAGCGCAATTTCGGTTTCACGGTCTATCCGGTGTCCCTGGACGGGAAACCCATGCCGCACGGGTATTACCCCACATTCAAGCAGGACCGGGGGCAGGCGGCCCGCCTGGGCGTCGTATCGACGCCCGCGATGTTTCTCATGAAGCCACCGCGCGAGATCGTCCTTATCGCGCAAAGTGCTCTGTCTCTCGAAGAATTGACGGGGCGCATCCTTCTCGCCGCAAAAGAGGCTGGCTGGATCGACGACGTACGTTACCAGAACACGCGTGGACTCCGTCCAGCGCCGCTGCTTGTCACCGACTCCGCCGGTATTCCATCCGATGCCCTCGATGATCCTGTTCGCCTGATCGAAGTGCTGCAACTACCAGCAGACGTAAGGAGCTTTCCGTGAAGACCGCCTCTTCGTTTTCAATTTCCGTCGCTCTGATCCTCGCCATGCTGACGCCACTCCCCACCTCGGCGGGTTTGCAGGATGAGCTGGACGGGATGTTCGACACCCTGGTCAACGTGACCGAACCGACCGCCCACTTCGGCCAGCGTCGTGGGGCCATCACCGGCGGTAGCCTGGTGATGCGTAACGGAATCACCAACACCAATTTGGTGAGTTTCGTGCCGCCCTCCTTCAGTGCGGGGTGCGGCGGTATCGATCTGTACGGTGGCTCGTTCTCGTTCATTAACTTCGACCAGTTCGTCCACCTCCTTCGGAATATCGCATCCAATGCGGCTGGTTACGCGTTTCAGCTTGCGCTCGGCGCGATGTGCAAGGACTGCCAGAACGTCATGAACTACCTCCAGCGGCAAATCCAGGAACTCAACCAGATGTTCAGCAACAGCTGCCGGCTCGCGCAGGGAATCGTCAACGACACGGTTCGCGCGTTCGAACTGCAAAAGCACGTCGAACTCTCCGAAGTCTCGTTCACGAAAGGCATCGCGGACGTTTTCTCGGCTTTCACGAACACGAGCACCGCCGGTGATCCGGTCAAACAAGTCAAGGAGAACGCCCCCGATGAAATGACCAAGGTGATCCAGGGCAACCTGGTCTGGCGTGCGCTCAAAAAGCATAACGCTGGCGCCTGGTTCCGCTTCGGTGGTGACGAACTGCTCGAAGCGGTGATGAGTGTAACCGGATCGATCATCGTCTCCGAACCACAAGCATCACCTGACGGCCAGGGCGAGAACACTCCGATCTCGGTCCTCCCCGAGATCCTCTCGATCCGCCATCTTATCAACGGTTCCGGCGATGGTCCGTACCAGAAAGTCAAGGTCTATCGCTGCGACGGCCACAACGAAGACGAGTGCCTCCATCCGGTTCCCCAAGACGTTTCGCTTACAGGGCTCCGCCAACGGGTCGCCGAGATCCTGCTCGGCTCCGGCAACGCCGGAGACGGTCTAATCCAGAAATTCGCCACCGGCGAGGGCGAGCTGACCGATAGCGAGAAGGCTTTTATGGAGACCGTGCCGAGCGCCATCGGCGGCATCCTCCGCAACCTTGCCCGCGAGGATGCCGGAATGGCGAAGCTGTTCGCGGACGAAGCTGGCCCCGTGATTGCCCTCGAACTGGCCCAGATCATCCTGAACGACATGATGGCCGCAGTTCGTGCGGCTGCCGCATTGGAAGACCATGCCTACGCCAAACGGCTCAACGACACCCTGACTCAGGCACGGGAAGCGGCCGCCGCCGAATACGAAGCCCTGTCCGGCCGGTATGGCAATCCGCAGACGCTCATGGCGTTCTACCAAAACCTAATGAACGCAGCCAAGGCCAGGAATTACGCCTCGAACGTCGCCGCCCCGGCGAACTCGCCCGCGTGGCCCGCTAAATGAGGACACGCCATGTTTGAAATCTTTTCCGTCGGGGACTCCGCCTACCTGGAGGCGGTGCTGAATGCCGTCGCCATGATCGCTCAGACCGGCGACTACCGGATGGCCGCTTCGGTGGGCGCGGTCATGGGCGTGATTCTGGTCATGATCCGGTCGCTGGTTCAGTGGGACGGCCGCGGCATCCGCTACCAGGACATGCTGATCGCCGTGGTCTTGTGGATGATCATGTACAGTCCGGCGGTCCGGGTCTCCATCGAGGATGCCTACACCGGCGATGTGCGGGTGGTGGACAACGTGCCGCTCGGCCCGGCCGCGGTCGGCAGCATTCTGTCGAACATGGGGTACCGCACGACCCGGCTGTTCGAGCAGGCCTTCTCGCTGCCCACGATGACCGAACACGGGTTCGCCGACACCCTGACCACGATCACCGCCGTTCGGAAAAACCTCCTCTCCCGAATGCACCTGGGCGGCGCCAATGCGCCGAGCGCCGGGGGCGACGTCGAAAACAGCGTGATCAATTACGTAAAGGAGTGCGCCCTCACCGGCGTGGATCTGAACCGGAAATCCATTGATGAAATCCTGCGGGACCCCGACCCCTTGAACGCCATCCGGTTCGACACGGCGATCTATACCACCGAGATCTATGTCGGCGGGCCGCCGCGCATCCTGACCTGCACCGACGCCTGGACACAATTGTCGGCTTATATCGACGACCGGTTCGTCCCGCTGCTGGAGGACTTGCTCACCGATTTCCTGGGCGTTCCGGCCCCCGCCGATGTTACGCCCAAGGTTCAGGACGCGTTCGATGCCTTGGCTGGCGCCGGCGCGGTCGACGCGCTCCAGTACATGAAGATGGCGGCGATCCTGCCGATGTTCGAGAAGGGCGTGGTCGGACGCCACGAGGATGCCATGCACTGGAACAAGGCGGCCATGGTGGAGCAGGCGATCCAGCAGCGCAACACGCAGTGGGCGGCCGAGGAAACCCTGTTCAACCGCATCGTCCGGCCGATGATGGCGTTCATCGAAGGCCTCAGCTACGCCATCGCGCCGATCATGGCGTTCGTGATCATGCTGGGCGCCTTGGGCGTCCGCATGAATGTCGGTTACTTCTCGATGCTGCTCTGGATCCAGCTGTGGATGCCGATCCTGGCCGTGGTGAACCTGTTTATTCAGATGGCCGCCTCGTCCAAGCTGGCCGCGCTGACCGGCGCGAATTTCAGCCTGCCGTCGATGTACGGCATCTATAAAATGGACCAGGAGCTTCAGAACTGGCTGGCGGTCGGCGGCATGCTGGCGGCCTCGACCCCGGCCATCACCCTGATGCTGATCTACCGGGGCGCGGTCACGGCGACCCACTTCCTTGGTCGGATGGACGGCGGCGACCACGTGAACGAGCGAATCGCCACACCGGACGTGATCGGCCCGGCGCCGGTCATGAACATTCAACCTATGCATCAGCAGGCACCGCTTTCCGGAGTCACACTGCACGGTGCCGAACGCGTACTCCCCACGTTTAACGCCGGGACCGATCTAAACACTGCGGTGTCCTCGGCCTATGCCGCGATGGAGCAGGCTTCTTCCAACTTTATGAGCAGTCTTCAGGAATCGGCGTCGAGAAGTTACAGTTTCAACACAGATGCCGCCGATTTAAACGCGCTTGCGACCAAAATTTCGAATAGTGCAAGCCACACCGATAAATTCCTCCTGTCGGTCGGTGAAGACTTAGCTCAGAAGTACAGCCATTCCCGGATATCCGGTGACCAGGTTGCTGCGGCTCTGGCAGGAGGGATCGGCGGCGACTTCGCACGGCACGGAAACGAATCCAGGGACCAGTGGTTCAAGCGTGTTTTGCCAAAGTTGGCCGGAGAAATCCAGTCGAATTTCAAAGTCGGCGCTGAAACATCAAACGCCATTGCTGCCGACATTCTTTCCAAGTGGGGGGAAGATCACGGTTTCCAAACCGGTCTCGAGCGCAGCCTGGTCACCGACGCGCAGCAGAGTACGCGCGACGTTGCGGCTTTCGGTCTGCAAAGCCAGGAACTTTCGACGCTTCAGCGCAGCGCGACCGACGCGCTGTCGGCCTCGGAAACCTACAACGAGACCGTGACCACGCAACGGCGATTCGGCGCGCAGGCGGCGTTCGGGGCGGCCGAAACCGGGATGAAGATCGCCCGCGACGCGGGCCTCTTCGAACGGCTCAGCCGGACCCTCGACCGCTATGGCCTGGTCGGCGATACCCAGCGCCTGGCGGCCGAATGGCGCGCGATCGGGCTGATCGCCGATCGGGATCAGGCCTATGCCGCCGCCGGCCTATCGCTGCTGACCGGATTCTCGGCGCCGCACTTCCGGTCGCTCGATGCCGAGGAAACCCGCAAGGCAGAGCTCGCCGGCTATCAACTTCTGGGCGACGTCTGGCACGCACCCTCGCCGGGCAACGATCTGAACGCCGGCCGCAACGCGAACCTCCGCGATGCCGCGCCTGCCTTCGGCGAGGTTCAAAGCCAGGTCGAGCAAGTGAATCTTTACGATCCCCGCGGCGATACGGCCGGCATAGAGGATCGTGTTCAAAGCCGAATCCGTCAGGAGCACGGAAGAGTCGCAAGCGGTGAGGCGTCGGTCAATAGCGCATACCACGACAATCTTGATGTCCTGCGACGCGAATCAAACGAAGCCCGTCGCGACATCCATGGTAAAAAGGCCGATCACTTCCGGGCGGAGATCGCCCGCGCGGCCAACGATTCTTCGCTAGCCGAGTTCGCCTATGATTATCTCGGTGGCGCGTTATACAGCATTGGCCAGAGTCTTTCAGCAGTTGGCGCAGGCGGGAAGAACTTGGGCGGACTCGGAGAGGACCTCAAGAGAACATACGAACATGCGTTGGCGGATGGTAAAAACCCGGCAGAAGCTGGCATTGAGGCGTTGGCAGGTCTACCCCAGAGTGCCGCGGCCAGGTTTCGGGCTGGCGTCAATCAATGGGTCGACGAGCGTGTCGCAGAGGTAGCCGATCGGCTGACGCCAGCTCAACAGGACTATTACCGGGCCGCGATATTTGAAACGTTCGCGGGACTTCCGTGGGCAAAAGCCGATCTCGGCACCGATATGATTGTCGGCATAAACCGGTTATTGATCGAATCCATGCCCAGTTCCGAGGTTTTCCGCAACGCCGAACGCGGCCTTCTACAGGAAAACCCGGAAACGGGTGAAGATATCGCCCAACTCCTCCGTCAGGCTGCGACGCAGCACCGCCCCGACCTCATCGATCTCGTCGGCAACTACAATCGAGCGACGGGTTCGGTGGCGAATCCGACATTGAACGCTGTAACCGGATCAAGGGTCCATTCTGTCCCAACGGGAAGCGATCCGGTTTTTATGCCGGAGCATCCAACCCCGCCCGATCTGGCGCCAATCTTCAATGAAATGGAAAGCCGATACGACCTGCCGCCCGGATTGCTCGAACGGATGGCGGGTGTGGAATCGAAATTCAATCCGTCCGCCAAGTCCCCGAAGGGCGCGGTCGGCATCATGCAGCTGATGCCCGCCACCGCCAAGCGTTTCGGCGTTACCGACCGGACCGATCCACGCCAGTCCATTGAGGGTGGCGCCAAGTACGTTCGGTGGCTGTTGGATCATTTCCAGGGCGACCTTGTGCGAACCGTTGCTGCGTACAATGCGGGCGAAGGCGATGTCGAGCGATACAACGGCATCCCCCCGTTCCCTGAAACGCAGGACTACGTGCGCCGCGTTCTTGGGGACCAATGGGTAGCAAGGAGCGATTAACGGGAGGTGATGAGGTCCTTAATAGTCGAGTTCCTGCTGTATACCTAGGAACTCGCTCTTTATCACGTCTTTCATTTTCCAATCAAAGATATAATCGTTCTGCCTTTCAGTTGGCGACACTTTCGCGCTTGCGGTTTCATTTCCGTGCACATAGATCCACTGCTCCGCTGGCCGGGTTGGTTGCGTGCTCTTCTCCACACCCAACAATCGCCATGCTAAAGTCACGATTGACCGGCAGAACGCGCGCACGAGCTTGATCAGAAAATCAGCGACGAAGACAACCCAGAGAATGACCACAATTCCAAAAACGCGATCGTAGTGATTCTCTCGAGCAGTTGCTCCCATATACAACATCACCACCGAGCACAGAATTACACGCAAAAACGACGATCCGATTGCCCCCCGTTCACGCTTAAAATGCGATACTGAAATTTTCCCGTTCGTCCGGTCGATTTCAAACAAAGATGCCGGATCTAGCCTCACATTGACCGCGCGCGGCCCTTTCTGGTGATCCTGTGGATCGAACAGAACGAAAGCGCCGGTTTTCGGCGTGAAGCCTGGCGCAGCGTCGGCGAAGTGGAAGAAGCGGTCCACGCCATCTCTACCGGTGATAAATCCGTAGCCCTTCTTGTTTGAGAACCACTTAATCACACCGTTGCTTGGAAGGGTGTCTAACGTGCCTAACTGAGCGGGATCCGGTTTGTCCATTGCACCAATCCACAGAACTTCGCCGTAACGACAATCAGAGTAAAACCCTTTTGGGAATGAGGGCAAGCCGCCCATCCCCTTTATTTACATAGTACGACGCCGAGGCGGCGTCGAACCACGGGGCCAATTGTGGTCCGCGCCGGCATATAGTAACATATCTACATAAATGATTCCGAACAGCGTTACATGATGACCATCACCACTGTATCCAGTCGAGAGTTCAACCAAGACGTAACCCGTGCCAAGAGGGCCGCCGAACATGGCCCCGTCTTCATCACAGATCGGGGCAAGCCATCACATGTGCTGTTGAGCATCGAGGAATACCGCCGCCTCACCGGTAAGCGCCGGAACATCGTTGAAGCGTTGTCGATGCCAGGACTCGCCGATATCGAAATCGAGTTTCCGCGCTCGCGCGAGCTTCCCCGACCGGCGGACTTTGATTGATGTTTCTGCTCGACACTAATGTCGTTTCCGAACTGCGCAAGGCCGGCGATGGCAAGGCCGATGCCAACGTCACGGCGTGGCTGTCAGGCGTAGACGCGGCGAGCTTATACATCTCCGCCATCACCGCCATGGAGCTTGAGCTAGGCATTCTCCGCGTCGAGCGACGCGACGCCGCTCAGGGTGAGAAACTACGCACGTGGATGCGCACCCGCGTTCTTCCCGAGTTTGTCGAGCGGACGTTGCCGATTGATGCGGCTGTAGCGTTGCGCTGCGCCCGGCTTCACGTACCCGATCCGCGTTCCGAACGGGATGCGTACATCGCGGCTACGGCGCTCGTCCACGGTATGACCGTTGTAACGCGGAACTTGGCCGACTTCGAACCGACTGGCGTTCGCCTTCTCAATCCTTGGAACAAGGCCTGAAGTGCGTGAGCCATAGCAGAGCGCCAAGTACGAGTGACTGCCAAACGCGTTCTTCAATCGAACTAACGGCTTGAGCTGGCAAGACCATTATCGGCCGTCGGTCGCCGATTCCGGACGCTAAGCCGCCATCTCATCATCCGCAGGCGCAACATCGCCTGCGGTCTGAGGAAGCTCGCTATCGAGCACCGGCAACTCCACGACATCGTCGCCCATCGAAAAGCTGGCGCCCCGTCTCTTCGCAAACCCCAACGCGCAGTATTGGCATACCGGCGGAAGTTTGCAATCCTCGATGACCAGATACTCGCCGTGGCAATCCGGACAGTGGCGGAGATGGGCCAGGCCGCAGCGCAATGCTTGAGCGAGCACCCAGGCTTCCGTGATATTGGCGGGTCTGACTTTGCCGAACGGACGGCGGAACCGTAACGCGTTCGGATAGCACTCATGAAACAGATCCCAGGCCGCTATCACCGCCTTGGCATCGACGCTTTGCCGGTTGTCGAGCGCGCTTGCCTTCAGGTACAAGGACGCAAACGCCGACAAATAAACCATGGATGCCCGATTATTCGGGATCGACTGGATCCTGGGGCTCGGTCCCGATGGCGGTCCTTCCCCTTGGTGAATGCATCGGTGCATCTCGCGCAGTTCCTCCACCGTGAGACTCCTGACCGCTTGAAATACGTAAGGAATTCTCAGTCTACGGACAATCAGCTCGCATGCCAGTTTCTGGTCTGCCAGTCTATCAGTGAAGCTGAGTGATTCATCACACATGCGAAAACCTCCCGGAGAACTCGGGGTGCCGTTCAACTGGCAGCTAGTTCATTGGCGGGCGGGAACGCCGTTGCTGCCGCCCCCGACCAACAGAATGAGCCGTCTTGCGCTGTCCTCATCACTGAGCTTACTGCCGCCCATCAAGATTTCCCGCCAGCACCCGGGGGAGAAACGCGGCGCAAAGCACAGCATGTCCCTCTGAGCGATGGTTTGCAGCCGCCGGATAGGAATGGCCGGAAGCAATCGGACGGCATCAGGTGTCAGACCCAGCTTGACCATGGCCTGATGCGGGCGGCCGGACATCACCATTTCCCGGGCTTTGATCAGGTATCCAAGATTCATTTCGTAGATGTCAGTGTTATCGGTTTCCATTTCTTCACCTCCTAAAACAACTTAGAACAGCGTTTTCAGCAACGCCGCAACCGCCAGGACCTTCCGTCCATAGCGAAGCGCGGCATCCACGTTCTCCCAACTGTGGTATCGGCCGATACCCAATACGAGATTGCCTGGCGTGGAACCGATGGCCTCGGCCAGCACGTCGGCTCCGATGCGGATATTGGTCGTGGGATCCAGCAGCTCCTCAGGCTGCGTGACACGATGCCCGTTCCAGCGGACACTGACCTGCATCAGCCCGACGTCGATATTCGAACTACCGTTGGCCAATGCAGTTTTCAAGATGGTGTGAGCTTCCGCCCTGGATTTCGGAAGGATCGAACGCCCCGCTAGGTTGAGCGCCCACGGCCAGGGCTTTGCGAGGGACTGATGGATGCGTTTTGATTCCATCAACGCGACGGCGTAGAGTATGTAGGGATCGAGACAGCGCGATGCGGCGATCTCCCACCAGATGGTCTCTTGAATACGGTGATCGCCAACCTGGCGTATGTCGGAATCCGCCTCCCCGATTTCCCGTATTTGCACCGGATCCTGAGCCCAGTTGGCCAGTGGGAACAGGAGAAAAGCCATTACAGCCGCGCATGCGCGGCTTCTCTTTCCATGGCGCGCGCATGGCAGGCGAAACAGGATCGATCCAAGAATCCAAGCGTGACTCAGAAAACGTTCCCCACCCATCCCATGTCCCCAGTAATCGACTACTTTGTCCGTTTCGGACAATCAGGCATGACTTGCCCTAATTTCCTTCTATAATCAAAAACCGTTAGGCGTGTAAGGTCGGAATTTACCACAATAGAAATTTAATACAATTATTTTTATTTGTGAATTTTTGTATATGACGACATCTCAACCTTCCCGGTCTCAGTCGGATGCCGCTATTCCTGGCTTGAGTGTACTATCCGACGACGGTCGGATCATTACCGGCCGAATGGCGGTCGCGGACTGGATCGCCGTGCTCAACCATCCCCGCCAGCGGGATAGCGATCGCCATGCCCGCGCTCGGCATTGGGCGGAGGCTCGGCACGCCGAGGGCGCCGTCCTCGATCATCTCGGGCATGTGAAAGCCGCTCTGCTGAATGGCGTTCTGTACAAAATCGATGGCCACACGCGAGCGCTGCTGTGGACACGAGGAGAACTGCCAACCCCGACCGAAGTGCACGTGACGGTATATCGTGTCACCTCGCGCGCGGAACTGAATGCGCTCTACGGAACGGTCGACGCCGAATCGGCCGCTGAAAGACAACAAGACAAGATCTCCGGCGCGTACCGGGAAAGCGGACTCGTTCTCACCTCCACCCGTCTGAAATCCGGCATGATCGGGTCCGCGCTCAATATTGCCTTGCGCGGCCTCGTGCGCCGTAATCAGCCACGCGACGCCAAACCCATCGACGTTTATCGGGCCGTTCACCTGTTCCGACAGGAATTGGAGATCCTAGACCGTCTCGATCCTCCGAACGACTTGTTCCAAACGGGTCTGATCGCCGCTGCATTGCTTATGCTGGCGTTGAAGCCGCGCTCCGAAGATTTTTTCCGTGCCGTGGCCACGCGATCCGGCAACATGCGCGGCGGCCGCGCCGATCCGGTTCAGGCGGTCATCGAACTCGTGGCGCCTTTGCTCAGAACCGGACGAGCGCGAAATCAATTGGAGCAGGAAGACCTGTGCGCTCGGTCTCTTCGGGCGGCAAAAATCTGGTTAGGCGGCGAACGCTCGCGCGATTACTGGATGCTGAACAAACCACGCGCGGAAACCATCTTGGACTATTGCCAGAAGGTAAAGGCATTAAAGGGTGTGTCACTCGATGATCCCGATCTCTGATGGGTTCGTGCTCAACGCCAACTCGGCGATGGACGGCGGACCCGCCAAGCTGAAACACCATCAATCCGGGCTGGACCGCGCTGCCAGGCCTCTTTCCAATGGCATGCGGCGTCAACCGTGCGGTGGTTGAAGACCCTGGGTTGCCTATTCCTTTTATGTTTCCTCGCGCGCATCCCGGCCGGTGCCGCCGCGCCACCCATTGCCGTTATCGTCCCGATAGCCGAAGAGCCTGTCGGCCGGTTGTATGAGTCGATTCTGTCCGGCATCCGGACCCGATCGTCAGCCGAGGTGCTTAGGATCAACCCCCGTACCGAAGCGCGGGATGCCCTGACCTGGGTTGCCGGCGTTCATCCAACAGCGATTATTTTGCTGGGCCGGCCGGTCTACGACCAGCTTTATTCTCGATTGGCGGCTGTTTCGACGGTTCCCGTGCTCGTCGGCGGTGTTTTCTTTCGGAGCGGAACGGAGTCACCGGAAGGCATCGATTTAACCATTGAGCCGCTCGCCTTCCTGTCCCGGGTGAAGCAGCTGATGCCCAATCTCAGACGCCTTTATACCGTCAAAACACGCAGTGCTTCGCCGATGCTCGTTGATGCCGCACGTCGTGCGGCCAATACCCACGGGTTGGCGCTTGATATGGTCGACGGGACTACTCCGCAGTCCGAAGGGCTGGCGTATTGGTCCGCGCTCGACCGAGCCAAATCCGGCGAAGACGCGGTATGGATCATGCAAAATACAAGTGTGGTCGAAACGCTGTTTCCGCACCTGATCGAACGCTCGTGGTATCGAAAAATTCCGCTGTTGTCGGTTAGCGGCGAGCATGCCGAGCTCGGAGCCCTCATAGCCGCTTATCCGGATTACGAGGCCATGGGGGCACGCCTAGCTGAGCTCGCCCTCAATAAACTCCATTCACAAGGACCATGGCGTGAAATGGTGAAGGATCTTCGATTTTGGATTAACGACCGGGTGCGTGCACACCTCGGCATTAATCTGCCCCCTGCACTGGCTCCTGAAGTGACACGAATCCGTTAGCTGGAAGGTTGCATCTCTGCAATGGTATGCGAAAAAACCTCACAAACACCCTGAGACCCGCCACCTAAGATCGACCATGCGCAAGCTTCACCGACAGCCACGGCCCATACAACGTGAGTTGATGATTCCAGCACTCGGCGCTGTCCTGGCTACGAGTACGATCTCAGCTGTCCTCTCTCTGATTTTACTCACGGCGCAGCTGCATACGTATTACCTGGACCAGAGCCTCCTTAGCGCAAGATCGCTCGCAGACTCCAGTGCTGCTGTATTCATTTTAGGCTCGCGAGATCTCGCTGAACGCGTCGCTGGCGCCGTCGTAACTAAAACAGATGTTTCCGGAATCGCATTCTTCGGCCCAGACGGTGAACTCCTGTTCGAGCCTTTCGGAGACGTTACGTTACCATCGCCTCTTACAATCGAGCACCGCTCAGATCCATACCTAACATCCGAAACCTCCGCCAACTGGTACCTCATCGTACCCGTCGATGCTCGCCAGTCCGGTCACGCAGCCGATGCTCCCGCAACCGAACGACTCGGTTACCTGGGCATCGCCGTACCCAAACAGCCGCTGCATCAAATGCTACTGCTGGTGACTCTAATCACAGGGGCGGTCTCCATACTCGTGTGCTTTCCAGTGCTTGCCTGGCTGAACCGCCGTATCCGCCGAATGGTATGGGCGATCACGACGCTGTCCGATGCCGTGCAGCGCATCGACCCCGCTCGTCCGTCCACCTCGCTGCCGTCCTGTGACGGCCCCAGGGAACTGGTACTGATCAACCACGCTTTTACCGGACTCCTTAAGGCCATTCAACGCCACCAGGGTTCGCTGGAAGCGTTGGTCGAACTGAGAACTCAGGAGCTGCGGGAAGCGCGCGATGCGGCGCTGCGGACCGCCCAGTTTCGAGCCCAATTCATGGCGATGCTGAGTCATGAGATGAAAACTCCGCTCAACGCCATCTACGGATTCGCGCAATCAATCGCCGATGACCTCGTATTCTCGGACGATGGCCCAGCCGCTACGCGCACCCGAAACATTCTCCTCAACGCCCGCAAGCTAACGGACTTGGTAACACAGATCCTGGAGATCGCGCGCATGGAGGAAGCGAAGACCGAACTCCAGCTCGAAGCGGTCAACGTCACTGAAATCGTCCGGCACGCCACCGATGCTTTGAAACCCTTGGCGGAAGCCAATCGCAATCACGTCTCGATTCGCTGTCCGGAAAAGCTGAACGCGGTGTTGGATCCCCAGAAGTTCGAACGGCTTCTTATGAACCTTGGAACCAATGCCTGCAAGTTCACCGAGTGCGGTCAGATCCGCATTGAGGTAACCCTTGATGATGATCATTTCGAGGTCGCTGTTATCGATTCCGGCATCGGTATCGATCCCGCCGATCAAGAATTGATCTTCGAACCATTTAGACAGGTCGATATGAGCCATAAACGTCGCTATCCCGGCACCGGGCTTGGCTTAGCGATCAGTCGCCACTATTGTGACATCATGGGCGGGCGCCTGACGGTATCAAGTACGCCAGGACAGGGATCGACCTTCACCGTCCGGCTGCCACGGCGGGTCGATCAGATTGCAGCCGCGGCACGATCTGAATCCGGCACCCGCCTTGCGGTCGCAGCAACAATCCAGAACGGGGATTTACCCGATAGTCGCATGGTACATAGAACTCGAAGCGCCGCAGCAGAGTAACAATGCTTTGCAGCAGAATTCGATTGGCTAGATGTAAGCCGAGACACATATGACGTCCGCTGCCGAAAGGCACAAATGAACAGACCCCCGGCGCACGTGCCCCTGGCCCAAAGCGCGCCGGATCGAAACGCTCCGGATCCGGCCAGATATCAGGCAACCGCTGCGTTATATAAGGGCTCATCAGGACCAACGAACCTCTGGGAATCGCGACGTCGCCAATCCTATCGTCGCTGACCGCATACCGGAGCAGAGCGATTGCCGGCGGGTGAAGTCGCAATGACTCCTGTACGATGTCCCATAAGTACGGTAACGCCTCGGCATTAATCTCGTCCTCCCCCCAATTCAGCACGTCCTTCCTGGCTCTCTCTGCAATATCCGGATGCTTGGCCAGTTCATACAACAACCACGTGAGCGCAATAGCCGTTGTCTCCTGCCCGGCGATGTACAGCGCGACGATTTCGTCCCGCAACAATTTTGCATCCATCGAGCAACCCGTGTCGGGGTCGACCGTTTCCCGCAGAAGGGCTATTAGACCCTGTCGCGTGCGACTTGCCTGGGCGATGAGCGGATCCACCACCCGGTCAACGGTTTGGATCGCTCGTTGGAAGCGCCAACTGGACGGCACAGGAAGCCAGGAAAATATCGGCCCCATGAGCGCTCGTCCTAGCGTCTGGACGAGAAACTCCTGGTGCACCACATGAATCGCTTCGATTACCTCCTGCGCAGCCTCAGTTTGACCTGCCTCCTCTCCAAACAAGACCGATGTCATGATGGCCTGTGTGAGGACCGCGCACTCGACTTCGACCGCTAGCCGCTCACCGGCTTTTCGGTCCCAAGCGTCCGCTAAGTCGACGAGTTTCCGGTCGATGAGATCGGCCCATTGTTTAACCGCCGCATTCGTAAAGTGCGGCTTCAACATCCGCCGCTGACTCGCCCACGCCGGACCATCGTTGTTCACCAGGCTGTCACCAAAAACACGCTTGGTTACGCTGGCAAATCGATTATTAATGTAAACGCCAGCCTGCTCGCGCTGATAGACGTGCCGCACGTGCTCCGGGCGTGTTACCAGAAACGCTCTGTAGGGTCCTAACCGAAACAGAGCAGGGCAACCCTGCTCGGCCAACGATTGAAAGAAACCCGGCAAGTCGGTCATGAGCCGATAAGTAGCACGAAAACTGTTCAGCCTGTGAACCTCCCTAGAATCTCACTCGAACCTGCCCCAGAAAACTGCGCCCGGCCAGCGGAATATCTGTTACAAACGGATCCTCAGACAGTGCAGGCTCCCAGATGTCCGCATCGAACGCATTCTCGACCCGAAACAATACATCCAGCCCTCTCAGGACTTCCGTCCGAGTAACCGTGAACCCAACGCTGAGGTAATCCTTGACCGGATTTTTGCTTACACCAGTGGCGCGCGGTCGGTCGGCGACCGCATTCAGGCGGGCGTCAAACTGCCAGTGCGTCATAGGATTCCAGTGCAGGCGAGTATAGACATGATGACGTGGTAGTGAAACCAGACCGCTCGGCAATCGATTATCCACAGGCTGCTGATGGGAGTAGTTCGTGAACCATCCGAGATCGTCCGTCAATCGAAAAGACGCAGCAAACTCAAAACCATAAACCTCGTAATCACCGCTGTTTCGAAAATTTTGTAACGCGGGGGTTGCGACGGGCAATCTCTCATTGACGATGAGGTTCTTCAAATCGGACCAAAATCCGCTTAGCTCTACTCGGTTCGTGCCGAAGCGCTTCTCCACACCGATTTCGACCGTATCAACTGTCTCCGGATCGAGCAATTGCCCTTGGATGAGTTTCGCACTGCCGTTTTCGAGGAAGCTTGGCGGCCTGAACGCGCGTCCATAGCGAAGCGAAGCGGTTATGTCGTGACTCAGGTCGTACATTACGGACAGCCGAGGACTAACGCTCACGCCCACATCGGAATAGCCATCGAAACGGACGCCAGCCGTCACCACCCCATCGTCAAAGGCGCGCCAATCGTCCTGCAACAGCCCGTAGATAATGGTGCGCTCGCGAAAAGCCGAGAGCAGATCGGGGCTGACAGCGGACACGGGCTGAAGGCCGCCCAGCGGCATCAAACCGCCCGTTATCGGATCTGGCGCGAAATTGATCCGGCTACCCACTTTGTCGGTCCATTGGTGCGCAAAACCGATTTCGGAACGCAACGTGTGTCTTGGAAACCCTCGATACAACAAGCTCACCCGAGAACCGACGGTACCGATCTGGGTACTAACCGATTGCCTGACACCGTCGGCAAATGCTCCGAACGCACCTGGCGGAAATATCTGAAAAGAGCCGTCGTTATCCAACCATGTAATATAGGTATTCCAGGTAATCAAGGATGATTTGACCTGGTCTTGGTAGGTCACATCCCCCACATAGAAATTGTTGCGGAGTCGACCGTTGGGATCCAAGGTATCACCGATGCCAACGCCGACTCCCGCATCCCGAAAGCCTTCGTAAATTCCGCGAATCCGCCAGTGATCCGAAATTCCCACATCAAAAGAGGCGACTACCTCGTCGCGACCGACATTGAGCGCTCCAGACGACAAGGATGCCGACGACCCAAACACGGCATCCAACCCGGTTTGAGCATCGGTGGGCACCCGTCGGTTTGGCCCGTTCGTGCTGCGCCCGTAGGCAAAGAACGACGCGTCCACGTCGCTACCCTTGTGCCCTTTGGTCAGCCAGCCTGAATAAGTGTCAAAGCTGCCAACCGTCCCCCCAAGCTCGCCAATCATGGTTTCGTCAGCGTTCTTGGTGACGATATTAATTACGCCGCTGAGCGCATTGCCGCCATGTACCGCTGAGCCAGGCCCGCGGATGACTTCGATCCGAGACATGGCTTGAACCGGCATGTTCCAGATGGAAGTCCGTCCGCCAGTCACCGCGTCTTGTATAGGAACGTTATTGACCATGACAAGGATTTCGGCATTATTTTGCGTCGCGACGCCGCGAACCCCGTATATGGTCCGAAACCCGACCGCATTACTCACGTGGAGGCCAGGCACAGTCTCGAGTACGTCATCGACGGTCTGGGCGCCCATCGCCTCCATTTCCGCCCGGGTAATGACCGTAGCCGCAGATGGCGCATCGGAAAGCGGCTGCATGTAGCCGGAAGCGATCTCAATGGCTCGCGCCGATCCCAATTGCAGGAGAAGGTCATCTTCTTCGTCTTCGGCTGCTACGACGATTGGGATCATGAGCAGTGCAAGTACCGTCCTTAGTGCTCTCATTGTGTGACTATGGTAACGTTCTACTTACAATGTTAGCCGATCAATCAAGGACTGAAGAACTCGTGCGAAAAATAATCGACATCAACAGGCTGAGCCCGCTCCGACGTGAGCGTATCTTGATCTTCGGGAATGAAGACGTCCTTCAGACTATGGCGCTGAAGGCTCTGCACGAGTCTGGTTTCAGACGGACAAAGTGCTGTTCCGGCCTGACGGAAGCCGTAGCGATTCTCTGCAATCATCTGGTACACGCGCTGATTGTGCTGAGCACTGGCGACCAGGTCGATCCGCTGGCGGTGGTCCGGCTCGTACGGAGCGGCTTTTTCGGCCCCGACGATATTCCGATCGTCACCGTAACGGATTCGACCACCTGTATGGTGGTGGCACCACTCATTCCGGATACCGGTGCGGTCGCCCTCGATATCTCGGACACGTGGCGGTTAGCGACAGTCTTGGATGACGCCCTGCGCCAACGAGCGCATCCGACCGTTTTGAGCGTAGATGATGATCCCGAGACGCATGCCACCGTCTCGGATGCTTTGGACGAACTCTACCGCGTGTCTTGCGCGTCAAGCGGTGAGGAAGCGCTAGGTCTGCTGAAAGATCGCTCGTTCGATCTCATGCTATTGGATTTGATGCTCCCCGGGCTCCAAGGCGATGAGATCCTGACTCGCCTGCCCCACCCTGCGCCGCCCGTCATCGTTGTGACCGGCGTGGATTCGGTCGATCGATTCAGGTGTTTGATGACTGACGGCGCCTATCACGTCATCGAGAAGCCGATTGACTATGGCGGATTGCGCCGCACTTGCGCAGCCGCTCTCCGAAGTGGCCGCGTCTCCGTGCTATCAAAAATGACCATCGGATTGGAACGTTCGTTCAACAGTGTGGCAGAACTGCTGATCGGTGCCCACGATGCGCTGGAAACGGGACGAACTGGACGCGCAAAGGCTCTCCTCGCCGAGGCTCAGCAGTTGCTACCTCCACTGGTGCGCTCCGCTTCCTTGGATGATTTCCTTTGATCGCGCCGCGGATCGGACATAGCCGGAAGCCAGACCAGACCAAAAACACCGAGCAATTGACCCGGCGTTGCAAATAATCGCCAAAATTGCAATTTTCTGCAGCGCCGGCTGACTTCGGCGCTGCCATAATCACCGCTGGTCTTTTCTAGGCGGATCCCATGCCCAAAAGCTGGGAATCCCGGTCTTCGTGCCCGAAACTGCAAATTTAAGGATTCCAACTCCGACTCTTGTAAAATCGGCAGGGGAATCCGGTGACACTCCAAATCCTCCGTCTACGGAGAAAAAAAGAATGTGTTACAACGGAGCCTATAATCGATGAACCAATTAACGGACACCAGTCCCGGCGGTGATTTACCGTTTCCCCCGCGCAAGAAACCGATGAACAGTTCCGCGTATAACAACAATCAATTAGATCTTTTCCAGACGTTCCTCTGCAACCCCAACGAACGCGAAAGACTTTCTAATACGATCGATATTTGGGATTCGATCCCGCGGTATTCGATTTCCCGCCAAGAACAAAACAAGCGGCGCGATGCGAACGGCGGATTGCCCATCCTCGCAATTCAATTCGAATATCGTGGCCAACCGTACATAGCCAAGATCCAACCTGCGCGTATCGAAGAGCCCGATGGAGTTACGCGAGATTATTACCCAAGTGCTTCCGAGGAATTGGTCGAAGATGCGCTCCGAAAAATCGCACTCCGCCAAAATCAAGGATTTTTTGAGAAAGAGAAGTACCGGAGCGGCGTCGCATTTTCCCTTTATGAACTACGCGAAGAATTATCGGCTCGCGGGCACGCGCGCTCTTATCAACAGATCATCCAAAGCCTAACTATCTTGCAGAAAAGCCACATCGAACTCCGAGTTGGCGAGGGGCGTGGTGAGGCGTTCCTTGCCGCCAATTACTTGCCCACGCTGTCTGCCGTTTCGAAGAAGCGGCTCCTTGAGGATCCTGGCGCACGATGGATTGCTCAATTTCATCCACTGGTCACACAAAGCATCGATCAAGTAACCTACAGGCAATTCAACTACGAGGTCATGATGTCGTTACCGACTCAACTGGCCCGCTGGCTGCACAAGCAATTGTCGATCAAATTCACCTTCGCCGGCCTCGCGTCAAAACCTTTCGAGATGCGCTACTCAACGATCAAGCGCGACAGCAATTTATTGAACAGGGGCCGCGAAGTCGATAACCGCCGTGACGTCGACGAAGCCTTTGCTGAATTAGTTAAGATGAAGGTACTACGCGAAATTGAAAAGACGAGCATCACGCAAGGAAAAGGCAAGGTCGTCGAGGTAGTTTATCAGCTGTTTCCGTCCCCTGAATTTGTTAAAGAAATGAAGGCGTCGAACAAGAGGGTTCTCAATTCCAAACCGGCCGCTACGGAATCACTACGGTAGTTTTAGGACACAGCAGACCGAAATTCCGGTAGTTTTAGGGCATAGCAATCAGTAGCTATAGGGCACACCAGAAACTTATCCACAGCCTGTCATCCTGGCCTTCGGTAGCTCTAGGACACAGCAACGTGAATTCTCGGTAGCTTTAGGACACGGCAGAGCAATTTTTCAGTAGTTATAGGGCACAGGGTGGTCGATTTCCGGTAGTTTTAAGGCACACCGGAACAAGCTCAGACATGGGATACACCGAAACTCGGTAGTTATAGAACACAGAAAACGGAGGTTCTTCTCGATAAATCATAAACTTGCGACCTCTTATCCTTTTAACCTTTTTTTAATCTTTTTGTATTAACCTCCCTCTTCGTCCCCTCCCCTGTCCCGCAAAATCCCGCCATCCTACCAGTCCACCGAAAATTCAGCGCGGAAGCCGCGTCATTCATGACTGGGAGGAAGCACTGCCACAAAGAGTTTAAGTTCATATTTACGTTGTCTTTGTGATAGACACATCAATGTGAAGACAACACTTCAGATCAAACTGCTGCCGAATGAAAGTCAGCATGCTGAGCTGAAAGATACCATGCGCGTGTTTAACGACGCTTGTAACTACATCGCGGAAGTGGCCTATCGGGATTAGTGTGCATCGAAGTTCAAACTGCGAAAGCTGGACTAGGATGATGTGCGAAAGCAATTTGGTTTATCCTGACAGATGATGATTCGCGCCATCGCCAAGATCGTCAAAGCCCATAAGCGCGACAAAGCCATGCACTGCTTTTTCAAGCCGACGGGCACCGTGGTCTACGATCAGCGCATCATGAGCATCATGGGACTGGACACCGCCAGTTCTCCTGACTGTGCAGAGGCGTTTGTCTATTCCCATGCAGATGGGCACCTACCAGCGCGTGCAGTGGCATCGCACCAGAGGCCAGGCCGATTTGGTGTTGGTCAATAATGTTGTCTATTTGCTGATTATGGTCGAACACCCGAGGAACCGCCAATCGATCCACAAGCCTTCATCCGCGTGGACCTAGGCATTACCCGGATCCCCACAAATTTCAACTGCAAGAACTTCTCGGATCAATCGGTAAAGCACATTCAACGCCGTTACCACAAACTGCGCAAGGCCTTACAGGCTAAAGGGACACAGTCAGCTAAACAACGGCATCTCCGGAAGATTCGGCGCCGGCGATCACGATTCCAGCGGGACGTCAATCATGTCATCGCCAAACGCCTTGTCGAGAACGCTAAAGACACCAGACGCAGCCGGACACCGGTACCGAAGTCCAACAGGGCCAAACATAGCGGGTAATCCTTTATTCCAACTCTAAGCCTTCATCGCCTACAAGGCCGCTATCACGAGAATCCCCGTGGTCTTTGTTGTCCCGTGGTATACCTAGCGCACCTATAGTGTCCGCGGCCATGCAGAGAAAGCCAATCACAAATCCCAATCCCGGTTTCAGTTTATCCCCTGAGCCCATACTGAGAACGCGGATACCAACGCGGCAATGAATATCACTCCTAGAGTCGAAATGTCATGCGGCCGATCGTAGCATGCAATGGTCGGAACGAACGCCCGGAGCATAGTTTCAAGCCCCTTGCTTCAAGGCTTACCTTTACCCACAAATTTGAGGGAAGCTGAGGGATGGGCAGCGAGGGCGCAACACGAGTTTGGCCAAACGGACATCGGCGGCGCTAAAGGGGCTTTACCGATTCATGGAAAATGACCGTATTAAACGTCAGGCGGTATTGAGCCGTCATTACTACGCCACGGCGAAGCGGTGATGTTGGCGGTCCAGGACACGACCGAGGTGGACTATACCCACCATGCTGTGAAACCCCGGGGTTACCCTGCGACGTGTTTCTGGACCTGGAACAGTGGCAGGCCTTGGCGCCTTATAAGCGCCGTACCCGGACCCCACCCACGCGACGCTGTGAATTGCCGAACTGGGAGGTTATCACGGCCGCCATAGCGGGCAACCGCCGGGCGTGACGGTGGTTTGATGTGGCCTGCGGCGGCTTGATAACCTGGTGGACAGGTGGCTCGTTCTCAACCCAAAAAGCCATAGAAAAAGATGTACGTAAAGATAAGGCCTAAAGGCGTGGGAGGATGTCAATCGTCGCTTTCTTACACTGCCAAGACTACAAATATCAGTAGTTTTAGGACACACCACGCAGTAGTTTTAGGACACAGCACACACGATCTCCGCCGGTAAAAACAGCGGCACTCCAATCTGGAGTGCCGCGCTCATCATCCACAGGCCCCGGTCGTGCCACAGGCCGTGCAGAAATCACAGCCATCCTTCCGAATGACAGCGTAATTTCCGCACTCGTCGCAGCGCCTGCCGGGTGCCACCTCCATGGCGCCCGCAGCACGGGTACGAAGGGACACAATATTGTCGGCCTCGTACGTCACGAGCCCCATCTCTTCCACCGGATAGCCATCCTCATCAAGAACACCCAGCATGGCATACCGATGGATCAGCAGCCTTGCCAGGTAAGCCACCGTGGACGGATAACTCGACTTGCGCTTCTGTCCCGGCACCCAGGCGAGGAAATCCCCTCGCGCTTCCGGAAAATCCAGCAACTGGCGCAGCTTCGCCCCGATCCAGGCGGGATCGATCACCCGCATATCGAAAGACAGACTCTTGCAAAGTCCGTCCAAAACGCGGGGGTATTCACCGGACAACCAGACCGAGTACGGCCGACGGCTGCCATTCGGCAACACCAGTTCCTTCACGCCCATCACGAAGTCGTCGCCCGTGCCGGGGTTCAGTACATCGACCGTCCAGCTCAGCGTGCCATCGGTCCCGGTTTTCGGTTCCTTCGGCGACATCAGAGCGTCCAGCACGGGCGTGCCGGCGATCACCATGACGGCTTCCTCGAACACGCCTAGCTCTTTGCACCGGTAGTGCACGAGTTGGGCGAACCCGGCCACCAGACTGGGCACCCGGAGGGGTTCGCCCTCTGGCGGCAGGGCCAATTCGAAGCCATCATCCCCGTGCGCCTTCATCAAGCTGTCCAATTTCGCCTTCACCCAGCCGTGATCGTTGGACCGCATGTCCATCGACAGCGACTTCGCCAAGGCGCCGAGCCCTCGAGGTTGTTCCGCCCCGTTGATCCACACCTCGAACGGGTGCTTTCCCCCGTTTTCGATATGGCCAATGAACAGTGCGAAACTGCCACGTGGATGATCAACCATGTAGCACCAGGCCGGATTGCCTCCCACTGGACGCGGCCGCTTTCGCCACCGCAAAGAAGCCAGCGTGGGTTCCGGCACGGCATCGAGACGCAGCCTTCGGTCCGGATCGGACCGGTCGAAGTCAGGCTTTTGGCCTTCGTCCGTCGCGGCCGCACTGAGCGTGCCGGTGGACGAATCGGCCACCAAAACCTGTCCCACGATCGTATTCGGCCGGTAGGTCGCCAGCCCCTTCAGGCCCGCGTGCCAGGCCTCCAGGTAAAGGTCCTCGAACGCCTCGAACGGATAATCCGCCGGCACGTTGACCGTCTTGGAGATCGACGAGTCGATGAACGGCTGGACCGCTTGGAGCATCCGCATGTGTTCGAGCGCCGAGATCTCCAGGGCGGTTACCCAATGCGAAGGCAGATTGGAAACATCACCACCCGCCTCGCGATAGAGGCGGTAGGCATGATCCTCCACGGCGTATTCCTCGATCGAGCCATCCGACATCCGTTTCTTCCGGGTGTAGGTCCAGGCGAAAGGTGGCTCGATGCCGTTCGAGGCGTTATCGCAAAAGGCCAGCGAGATCGTGCCCGTAGGCGCAATGCTCAGCAGGTGACTGTTGCGAATACCGTGCATCCTTATGCCCTCCCGGAGCGCTTCCGGCAACCGCATGACAAAGCCCGACGCGAGATATCGCTCCGCCTCGAACAGCGGGAAGGCACCTTTTTCCTTGGCCAGCTCGATGGAGGTCTCATACGCGCGGTTGCGTAAACCTTCCGCGATGCAGGCCACTCGTTTTCGAGTATCCTCCCGGTCGTAGCGCAACCCGAGCATGATCAAGGCATCTCCAAGTCCGGTGAACCCGAGTCCGATCCGCCGCTTGGACATCGCTTCCTGACGCTGCTGCTCCAATGGCCAGTACGTCACCGCCAGCACGTTGTCTAGCATGCGGACGGCAGTGCCGACCACCGTACCGAAATCGTCATAATCAAACGACGCTTGGTCGGTGAACGGCTGTTTCACGAACTGCGTCAGATCGATGCTGCCCAAACAGCAGCAGCCATAGGGCGGCAGCGGCTCTTCGGCACAAGGGTTGGTCGCCTCGATGGCCTCGCAGTAATAGAGGTTATTCTCCGCATTCATGCGGTCCAGGAACAGCACCCCCGGCTCGGCATGATCATAGGTGCTGCGCATGATCTCAGCCCACAATTCACGGGCTCGGATCCTACGGTACACCCAAAGACCATCCTCACGACGAACGGCGCCGGCCGCCTTCTGTGCTTCGCTGGGTTCGGCCTTGTGTACCAGTTCCCATTCGAGGTCAGCTTCCACCGCGTGCATGAACGCATCGGTAATGCCCACCGAGATGTTGAAGTTACGGAGTTCACCGGCGGTATCCTTCGCATGCACGAAGTCAAAGATGTCCGGATGATCGCAACGCAAGATTCCCATCTGAGCGCCCCGTCGCGCACCCGCCGATTCCACGGTCTCGCACGAGCGGTCGAAGACCCTCATGTACGAGATCGGCCCCGAGGCGCTGCTGGCCGTGCTCTTGACCGTGGCGCTGTTCGGGCGGATGGCGGAGAAGTCATACCCCACACCACCCCCGCGGCGCATGGTCTCGGCCGCTTCCGACAAGGCCGTGTAAATACCCGGCTTGCCGTCGACCTCTTCCGAGACCGAATCCCCTATGGGTTGTACGAAGCAATTGATCAAGGTGGCTCTGATGTCCGTTCCGGCCGCGGACATGATCCGGCCGGCTGGAATGAATCCCCCTTGTAACGCTTCGAGAAAACGTTTCGACCAGGTTTCTCTGTCGTTTTCCACCGAAGCGAGCGCTTTGGCAACCCGCCGAAAGATCTCATTCTGTGTGGATTCGCCCTGCTTGGCGTATTTCTCCAAGAGAACGTCTTTGGATATAGGCTGTGTTTTCATTGTTATCTCCTTCGTTTCAAGGTTACCCGGCCCACCGGGATTCTCAAAACCTCCCACGCGGAAGGCCTTCAGAATCCCGGCGGGATGGGCATGATGGATGCCCAAAGGAGACATCAATCCCCCACAGGGGAGTAACGCTCCCCTGGGCAGGGTTTTAAAGGGTTGAACGATCGTTAGGGCGCTATTCTTTCCAGCACGATTTCAGCAGCTGCCCGTGCGTCTCGTAGCCTGAGAAAGCGTTTCGAAGTACATCCTCCTTTTCGAGAAGGTGCTTCTCCCCGCCAATAAATACCGTCCAGTGAGAGCCCAAATCCGCGGCCTCTGCACTTGAATACGTACCCGACTTTGACACTGTCCTTGAATAACCAGTAGTCACCGTTCGGTTTTCGCTTCGTAGTGATCATATTCGTAGCTGCAGAATCTCGGGCCGTATCTATGTTACGGATAGTCTCTTTAACCTCGATCACGTTTTTGCTCCTCATGCCGAAATTGATGTGAACGAGGAGCATCCCAAGGGGTATGCTCCCCGAAGATCGCTTGCAAATCCAGGTTTCTCTGTTAAACGTTCGGATGTGACCCCTTGTGGAGAAATTGGATGTTTCAACGAATCCAGTGCCGGTTGGCCGCCCTTCGAATCAAGTCAAGCTTGAACGCCAGGAAACCTCGGGATCCGGATCCGACAATTCATACCGATCCCGATCAGCAAGCGGCCGAGGCACGTCAGACAATCGAGACATGTAATGACTACTTCCGCACGCTCGCGGCGTTGGAGGACGAGTTCGCCGACTTATCGGACCTCGACCTCCAGAATTCCGCCGACCGGCGCCTCCACGCCAACATGACAGCGCTACGGCGTTTGGCGCCCGAGATGGCCCGAAAGAAGGCGCTTGCCGCAGCATACCTCCTGGAGCGCGGTGACACTTCCCAGGAGAGTGCGAGTTCAGCGCCATCCGCCGATCGCGACGGTTGGCAGCTGATCAATGGGGGCCGGGATCACTTCGTCCAGCTCCTGGACGAAGTGATCCATGCCTTGGGACTGCTCGCGCCTTGGGATCCGGAAATGAGCCGGATAGCGGATCTCGCGTCCGCCCGGTGCCGCGTCCTAAAACGCCGCGCATCACTTCAAGTTGTGCCTGCGCGGTCGAACGATCCGCAGTGAACAGATCCATCTGCCCGTTCTCCGATCGGGGCTTTCGAGTTCGCATCTTGATGGCGGCCTTTTCGGCCTTCAATTTCGCGAGCTCGATCTCGCACCGCGCGATTTCGATCTCGAGTTCGAGTTGCGCGAGTCGGCGGGCTCCCGGATCACGGGGACGCCGCGCACGGATGGCGTCCTGGACCTCCCGAGAGAGTTGTTGCCAGTTCCGATCGGGAATCGGCATCCGAAGAATCGGCGCCTCCTCGCGTTGCACCGGTCTTGGCCGGCGTTCAGCCACAACGGTCGCCAGGGTCCAAAGCCCGGTGGCGACCGTTTGGAGCGCGGACATCACGGCTTTTATCGCCAGGATGGCCAGCCCCAGGAAAATCACTCCGAAAAGAAAATTCATAAGCGCACCTCTGACAAAAAAGGAGCGCCATGAACCCCTGGAGGCGATGACGCCCCGGTGGGGTTGATGAATGACTGCGAAGGGCTCGCAGCCGTCGAATAACCAGGCTTAACGCACCCGGTTCGGAGAAGATTGACTTCCCCGCCGCCCGGAGGCGGAACGCCTGCCAAAGGCAGGAGTCAGCGCTCGCCGAAACGAGCGTCTGAACGAATCGGCTTTTCCGCTGACCTCGCCGTCTGCAAGATCAGGGGAAAAGGCGCCGACGCGAAGTCGGCGCACGGATTTTAGGCGGCGATTAGGAGATCCCGCGACAGCTCGAACAACCGGGCTCGAAGCTCATGGAGCTGCATGATCGAGATCGAACATTCAAAGAGGTGGCTAACCTCGATTCCGAGGCCAATCCCCACCACCTCGATCCCGGTCGCGGCACAGCGGGCGAGAATATCCCGCGTGGCTTCCAGGCAGTCGGGCTCGCCGTCGGTCAAAGCCAGAATGACCTTGCGGGGTTCTCGGCAGGCCAGCAATCGGCTCGCGGCATACCAGAGGCCTTGGGCCAGCGGCGTGCCGCCGTCGGTTCCCAAACCGAAATAAGGCGCACGTTGCCGAACCCGTTGCCCGTGGTCCATCACTCGATAGACGCTGTCGGCACGGCCCTCGTATCCCGGAAAGGCCGTGACCGCCGGATTGACGCCGGATAGGCCTTCCAGCGCCAGGGCCAACGCCATGCAGGCGTCCCAGGCCAGGTCGATTCTTTGACCCACGACGGTCTGCTCGTGGCTCACCGTACCTTGCATCGAAGGCGAACGATCCAAAAGCACATGTACGGCGGTGTTCGGCGCCGACTGCGGCGAGCGCCGTTCAAACACCCGCGCATCGCCAGTGGAGAGCCGGTAGAGGCGGTTTCTCGCCACCTTACGGCCCGAGGCCTTCGCCACGGGTCGTTTCAGACGACTGGCTTGCACCAGGCCCTGCAACGTGGCCCGGATTCGGCTCGATTCCCTCACCGTTTTGTCGAGGAGCCCCTGACCCTCTTTCGGTCGGCTCGGCGGCTCATCGGCCGTCGGGAAGTGAATGTTCGCGGCTTGAGACGCCGTGAGTCTCAAGATGTCCCGAGCGCATTCGAAGAGATCCTGACCCACATCGTCGGCTCCAGCAGATAGAACCGCCCGCAGCACGTGGATCGCCTCGTCGGTAGTGCTGTCTGGCGAGTCCGAGGACGGCGATGCAATGGCGCCATCGACCGGTGCATTCGGATCAATCTCTGGCGCAGCGTCGGCACGCCCACTCGGGGTGTCAGTCGTGGCGCTATCGTCCGATTCGGCCGGCCGAGGATTGGGCTGGGCGTTTCCGGTTGGGGCGCCTGGCCCGCTCTGGCCTCCTGAATCGGACGGCTGCTCTTCATTTGCCTTCTCCAGTTCGTCCTGGAGCATGCGCAGGATGCGATCGGTCAGGCTCAGGCACTCCCGCGTTCCGGTCAGAGCCGGAACCTCGGACAACAGCCCGAAAAGCCGGGTCACCGCGCCGGACGGAAAACGGTCCTCGATCAGGCGCTCCGCCGCATCCGCCAGGTCCGCCAGGGCTGTTTGTCCGAGTTCCCATGTCCGAAGGTGGAACAGCAGAAAGTCCTGCAACACCGCCGCCGGATGGGTATCCGGCTGAGGTACCGTGAAACCGCCCTCGGCGATCAGCTTTCCGACCGTCTTCTCGATCGTCAGGCGCGTACCCGGATAGCGTTCGGCGAGCCGCCTTTCAATGCGAACATCCTCAAGGACATTGAGGATGGCCTTCCGAATCGGCACCGAAGCCGCCTGCGCGAAGTAGTCGAACGCCGTATAACGGACATGGCCCGCCTCGTGGGCAAGGTAGCCCCAGGCGACGTCCCGGTAGCCCGGATTGTCGCCGTCGTAGGCCGGGACAGTGATGGTGTCACCGTCCGTCTCGGCGTCCTGGCCGCCCACACGGACCTTGACGCCCAGCTTGTTGCCCAACGCCGCAGCGACGATGGGGAACGCGTTGTTTAGGCTTCGATTCGTTTTCATAAATTCTTTGCCTCCATTAAAAAGGAGGCAAATCCCACCCCGAAGGGCGCGATTTGCCCCTTGGGGGTGATGATCAATGGCTACGCTTCACGGGGCGCCTTAATCGCAATCCGGTTCCCGTTTTGATCGAAGTAATGACTCAGACCAAAGCGAAGCGCCTCTCGAATAGCGGCGGCATGGGTGTTGCCGTCCACGAATCCTTGTGACTTGTGAAAGAGTCCTTCCGGCCCCTGAACACCGAATTCCGTTTGCCAGCCACCCGGAGGCACACCGCAGTGGATGATCCTGACGGTTCTCATGATGCTCATCAATATTGCGCGAGAGACCCCGCTCTTCAGGGCGGGGAGGGATAGCGCCCGCCGTCAGGCGGCCTTGCTCGCTTCCTCCTTAATCTCAAGTGCTATCTTTGGTTGAAGAACATACCCATACCCGTCCGCCCGCTGGATTAGCGTGCAATACCGGGCATGAATCCCTTGTACGATCCCATCGGGCGTTTGAATGTTGAACGATCCGCTGGCGCGGACCGCCACGCGGCCGACATACACTCCGGCTTTTTTCCCAGCCGGCACCACGGCACGGACCTGGTCCCCAGTCTGAAACCCTCGTACCTGCTTCCGGCGCAGGAGATACCCGCGCGGGAAACCGAACCGGTCCAGGCGTGTCCGTTGATAGTCGCCTCGGCCAGTCGCTTTGATACAGAGAACCAGCCGCCGCCAATCTACCAATGCCTCGATCCTTCCGACGCAGGCCGCATCCAGGGCATGCGTCTTGGGGATTCCCAGCCGCGAGCGGTTCCACTTCGTCCGGCCTCCACTCCCAGTCTCGACCGGCAGCCCCGTCATGAAGCGGCGCCTTGGCCTGAGTCAAAATCCGCGTCAGCAAGTCCGGCCGGTCGGCCAGAAACGCCTCCACGGGCCGATTCCCTTTCGCCTCGTTGCACCGCCGGCAGGCAAGCGTCAGGTTCGACACCCGATCCGATCCGCCCCGGCTCTTGGGGTGAATGTGCTCGATCTCGAGCGGCACGTTTTCCTTCCCGCAGTAGGCGCACTGACGCCCCCACTTTTCGAGCAGGTATTCGCGCAGCTCGTAACCGAAGAGCGTCCCATGCTGGTACTCGACGCCCTTGATGTCGGGGGTTTGCAGGGCTTGGGTGTCGAAGCGGACGAGTTCCAGACTGATCCCGGTCACCGGCACCCAGCGCCGGAGCCGAGCCACCCAGGCGGCTATCGTCTCCACCCGATGGCGCAAACTCGGCGGCAGCCAACCTGAGGAACGCCGGCGATTGTCAAAGCGCCTGGCGCGGTAGCGGAGGTTGGCGCTCCGCCGCCGCCGACGGAAGGCGGCGTTGACTCAAGGCATCGCGAATCGCCTGACCGCGATGGTCTAGCTCGCCTAGCCAAAGCACGTGCTGAGTGTCGCCGTCCTCACGGACGAGCGCCAAGCCCGTTGTCCGGCTCCCCGGATCGAGCTTCAGCCGGACCGGCTGGCACCGGCCGCCAATTCGGTCCTTGAGTCGAATGGTAAAGGGATACACCCTAACCACCACGGCCCGACCGCGCCTCAACAAGAGCCGCGCCCGCTTCTCCGAGCACGGCATCAGGGGGTTCTTTCGTTTGTCCAGTACATATACGGCCATACCGTACCTCGTGTTTCAAAAACGCCCTTACGGGCCTAGTGACGCGAACCTTGCGGTTCGTCTCCCCTCGCCAAGGTTACACGGCGGCTCCTGTAAGCGGTCTTACAGCCCGGAGGACCTTCGCGGCTTTACCTTTCCACAGCACGATCCACCGGTTCTAGAGCCCGGAACTGAGGAAGCATTCCGGGGTAGGTGTGATCGACCTCCGTGTAACGTAGCCCCTTTCCACATCCATGCGAGGGGCTAAGGCTGGTCAACCTAGCTTGCTTCACAAGCTCCGCCCTTCAGGGCAGGGTAGTTGACTTAGAACCAGCAGTCATCCGCCGTGGCGGTCGTCACCAAAGGCTCCGGAACGGAATCCAGCGGCTCGGGTTCAATGGAGGACGCGTCCGGTTCCAGCTCTTCCGCGAGATCATCGAACAGACTGAAG
>NZ_JBDIVO010000011.1:0-41275 GCF_039794385.1 Methylocaldum sp.
AGGTGCTCTTGGTGCTCGATGCGAGCACCGGCCAGAATGCGATTTCCCAAGCCAAGCTGTTCAACGAAGCGGTCGGGCTGACGGGCATCGCGCTCACCAAGCTCGACGGTACCGCCAAAGGCGGCGTCATTTTCGCCTTGGCCAAGCAGTTCGGGCTGCCCATCCGGTTCATCGGGATCGGCGAGGGCATCGATGATTTGCAGGATTTCGATGCGCGGAAATTTGTGGACGCATTGTTCGCGGAGTGATCGGAGATCTACTCGCGGGAAAATGCGGTGAAGCCGTTGGCGTCGATATGACCAAGACGAGCGATTCAAGCCCGGACTGCGCAATCGGAAGCGCCGTGCCGGGCGTGTTTTAATCCCTGGTCTTGAGTCTCAGCTCGCCGAGCCGGCCTGTTTCTTCGAAAAGTCCGGTGAGTTTTCGTTTAAATTCGTTAGTAATCGGCCCCATATCCTTTCTCTCCTGAACGACTCTGGGAGTCAGGAGCACGACAAGTTCGGTTCGATTGCGGACCTTGTTGGTAGTCCCAAACAAGGCGCCAATAAAGGGAATCTTGCTTAGGAAGGGTATCCCTGTTAAGTCCTTGGTCTGATTGTCTCTAATTAGGCCGCCCAAGGCGACGGTCCCGCCACTTCCGACGGCAACTGCACTTTCAATCGCTCGCTTTGAGATGATGAAGGTATCTGTGTTTCCCACTCTGGTTTGCCTTGGCGTACTGACTTCCTGCGTGATTTCTAGGGTCACCAGTCCTCCTGCGTTGACTCGAGGGCGGACATGTAGGATGACGCCGGTATCGACATATTGAAAGCTGCTGGTTATGGTCGGCTGGTTGGTGACGCCGACGCCGGCAAGCCCGGTAGTTTGGGCGGTCGCGAGGGGAATGGTGTCACCCACGTTGATCTGTGCTTCCTGATTATTCAACACCATCAGGGAGGGCGAGGAAATCACGTTGACCTTGTTCTCGCTCGCCAAGGCATTGAGGACGATCCGGATGTCCTTGGCGCTATTGACGAAGGCATAGGAAAAGCCACCTCCCGCAGCCGCGGCAGCCGTCGTAAGCGCTTCAGCTGTTAAATCTCCCGTGCTGCCCAGTGCATACGCGCCGCTGCCTTGATTGAACAGCCACTGGAGCCCGTATCGTAATTGGCCGTCAAGGCTCAGCTCGACGATCGAGGCATCGATCAGTACCTGTAAGGGTACTCGATCCAATTCTTTGATCACCGCCTCAATTTCCTTGTACTCCTGCGCCTTGGCGGTGATGATCAGAGCGTTATTCGCCGGATCTGCAACGATGCGCATACCGGCGAACTCGGCGACAGCGGCTCCACGCGCGCGTCGGGTGCCGTTGACATCTCGTCCTCCGATGCCTCCCCTTGTTCCGGTGCCGACGCCGGTCCTGGTTCCGAGTCCCCCGGTTCCGGTTCCCAAGCCGCCGGTTCGGCGAGAACCACCCATAGTGGTAGTGCCGACGGTATCACCGGCGGCAGAGCCTAAGCCGCGGGTGGATTGAGATGTTCCAGTGGTTCCGAACGAGGATCCATCCTGATCGCCGGCGCCGCCTGCAGCACCGAAGGCGCCGATTTCAGTGCCTGTCATTCCCGGGCTTATAGAGGGTCTTGGCGCTCTCCGCTGCGCCGCTCCCTCGCCGAAAATGCCGCTGAGGGTCTCAGCTAATTCCACGGCATCCACGTTCTGCACCCGGTAAACATGGATGCCGCCTACTCGGGTGGTGCTATAGCGGTCGAGTCGTTCCACCCAGGTTTCCACCTCGTCCAAATAGCGCGGCTGGGGGGTCACCGCCAAAACGGCGTTGAGACGTTCGATAGGCAATAATCGGACTACGCCAGCCAAAGGTCCTTTGGCCGTGTCGCCCAACACTTTGTCCAATTCTTCCACTATCGTCGCAGGTTCGACGTTTCGAAGCGGATAAAGGCCAACCGACATGCCGCGCATGAAATCCACGTCGAAGAGGCGGATCGTATCGAGCACGCCTTCCAATTCCTCTCCGGTGCCGGCGAGTACCAGGATATTTCGGGTCTCATCGGCGCGGACGATGGACTTGGGCGGCATCATCGGTTCGATGACCTTTTGCATTTCCTGCACGCCCACGTAGCGCAGCGGTACGACCCGCAACTGATAGCCTGAGGGGAGCGCCTGGCTGGGTAAGCCGAGCCGGGCACCGGGAGCGTTGATCGTCGCCGTGGCGTCCGGTTCGATGCGGTACAGGTTTTGCTCGCGAATCAGTACCGCCCCGTTCATTTTGAGCAGCATTTCCAGCGTGGGGATCAGCTCCGCATCGGCAAGGGGACGCGCTGTCTGGAGGCTTACTTTGCCTGCTACCTTGGGGCTAAGCACGTAATTGACTCTCAGCATGTCGCCTAGTATGACTTTGGCCACTTCGCCCAGGTCGGCATCATCGAAATTCAACGTGTATTTTCCCTCTTTCGGAGGCCGTTTCTCGACGGGCGCGCCGGGGCCAATCACGCTGCCGGACGGAGGGTAATACTCGGGTGGTCTCGGCGGTTCTTGGGCAAGCGGTTCAGTTTGTAGGGGAACGGTCTCAGCCTCGACTTTCTGACCCTCGGTCGTTAAATTCGCCGGTAAGGACGGCGGTCTCAGTGCACTAGGCTTAAGGTATTCGCATCCAGAAAACCCCAAGGCAAGCACCAGCGGTGCTACGACGAATCGATTTGTTGTTTTGCGCATGGACTCTTTTCGTTTTTGATGTCTGGTCGTCAGTCTATCTAAAGCATTGTTTTGCAGGATGCGGTGAATACCCGAACCGCATTCTACGATTTATCACCATGATTCAACACGAATGACTACTCGGTAAAATCTCGAAAAATCGCCATTCCGGCATCTTTCGAGCAGAAAAGTGAAAGCAAAGGTTTCTTTCTCTCCCCGGATAAGACGCAGCACGTCGACCACTTGCAACGACTCCGCCCTCCATGAAGGCAGCTGAAGCAGAGCATACCGGATGCGCTCCAGGAAAGAACCGCCATCTGATCATGGCTACAGCCATTGATGACGCCGGAACGGGAAGCTTTCCTCTTTGCATCAAAAAAGCCTCATGAGTGGATTTTTCACGCCCTCATGAGACTCGGTATTCCTAATCGCTGAAGATATTGTTACTACTCTACGCCTTCGGCTTCTTCCTCAGCCGTTTCCTCTTCCTCTATGACTTCGGGTTCTTCCTCTGTTTCTTCAACCGCCGGAGGAGGCGGAGGCGCAGGCGGACGTGTCGCCGGCCTCGGAGGTGATGGCTGCTGCGGGACTTGCTGAGGCTGTCCTGGTGTCGCCTGAGCGGGTGCAGTCTTGGGTTTGGGTTTGAGCAGCATCAGCTCTCGTTGTTCGTCGTCACGTTGCAGCGTTACTTTATCCGGGGCGAACTCGACCAATGTCCAACCTTCGATCGAACCGTTTTTCTTCAAGCGTTTGTACTTGCCTTTGGCGTCTACCAGGAGGGCAGTCTTGTCGGTCGGAGTGAAAGCGATCCCCATCAGCTTCACGGTCAGAGGCATATCCGGTGTCGCCGTAGCCGTTGTTTCCCCTCCTTCCGCTCCGGGGCGGCGGCCTTCCATGAATAACGGGCGCTCGACGATCGTTTCGTATTCCTGAATGTCGGGCAGTTCGAAATCTTCGGCGTCGACCGGCTCGGTTGCTTCCTGACTCGCGGCTTTTTCCGAAGGTGTCGCCGCGATCGATCGCTTGTTTTTCAACACCGCCGATTCGACGGCGACGCCGATGAGCAGCACACTTGCAATGCCGGCCAAAATCAAACTGAGTAAATTGTCGCGGGCCCACTTGGTCATGGCTTAATTGCCCTGCATGTAACCGATAACGTCAAAGTCCACGCTCAGCTTATCGACCGGCTGGGACTGCTTGGTCGCCGGATTGCGCGGCATCCGAATCGGCCGGATATTGATGTTCTCCACGAACAGCATGGGCTTCGAGGTCTCGATGCTGTGCAGAACATCCCGCAATACGTCAGTGCTGCCGTTGACACGTATCTTGACGGCGATTCGCGTGAAATTTTCTTCCTTCCGCTCGGGGATCACCTGGGTGCTGGTCAGCTCGCCGCCGGCTTGGCTTACGATCTCTTTGACCATCGACTGCAAATCGGCGGAAGCCAAGGCCGCAGTATCGCGCGCAATAAAGCGCTCGTCCTGCTGTCCCGCGGCTTTGATCTGTTCCAGCTTGGCGAGCAGCTCGTCCTTTTCTGCGGCGACTTTTTGATAGCGTTGCAGACGAAACCGTAAATCGTCGACGGTTTCGCCGTACTCCCGGGCAAGATCGACCAGCGGGGCAATCGCCACCACATAAAGCAGGGCGATGGCACCGACTAGGATTCCTAGGGCCAGGAGCTGCGGTTTACTCAGTTGCAGCCGGTTTTTCAGAAAACCTCCCGTTGACGACTTCGCTGGCGATTTGAAAACGTTCCAATCCACTGGCCATGTCTTTTGTCACCGGCGACACAAAACTGGTATTTTGAAAGAACGGCGATGCTTCTATCAGCCCGATCAAGGCCGAAGCGGATGGTGACTGTCCTTGTACGACCAGCCGGTGATCCCGGTACTGCAAGCCGTTGAGCCAGGTTTGATCGGGCATGACGTCGGTCAGCTCCTTGAGCATGTCCACCATGGCCGGCTCGGTACGCTTCTTCTGCTGAAGAAATCTCGTCTGGTGCACCAAATCCTCTACTTGTTGGCGCAAGGATTCGACTTCCTTGGCGGTCTTGCTGGCCTTTTTCACTTCCTGTTCCAGGTCCAGTGCGATCGATCGATTGGTCCAGATCGGCAGAACTCCCAGCGTGATCAAGAGCGATGCGATCAAAGCGGCAAGTGCCAAATTGATTCTGTATGGCCAAGGATTGCGTGGCGGCCGGTACTGCTCGGGCAATAAATCGTACGCCCCGATCGGGGAGTCGCCCGCCGCATCGACGACGTCCGGTCGCCATCCCCAAACCGCCAATTCTTCCAGCAAGGCATCCAATTTGTTGCGGGGCGCCAATACCAGTTCCGCCTTGATCTGCCGATTCGTCGGCGACCGCTCCAGCAGGCGCGCCGAGTAATAAACTTGATCGCTCTTGAATGGCGTCAGGCGATCCATTTCAAATGCCGCCACCTGATTCAGGTTTTCTTCGGCCGCCAACGGAAGCTTTAACGATTTCCGCAAGCACTGGCCTGGCGTCAAGCGCAGGATTGTTTTTGCCTCGGCCAGCGTCGGCATGCTTTCTATGAGGCGTTCCCGTTTTTGGCTGCCGCTCTCGTCCAAGCTGAAATAGCCGAGCGGGCGGTCCTCTTCATCGTTGTGGTAGACCGCATTCACGCCATCGTCATCCTTGGTCAATATCAGATATTCACTGGATGCACCGAGAAGTTTTCTCAATTTCGCCGGCACGAGAAAGGACAATTCGCCGCTCCACCAGCGGAAGAATCTTGCGGCATCGAGATTGATCGGCGTATCGAGTTTCAGCATGTGTACTGCATGTGTGCTATTGGTCGAGCGCTACGCCGACTGTCTGCGGTTTCCATCTCAGGAAAACGAAAGGGCTTCCCCCAGGGCGTCTCGCTTCCCGTCGGATGACGGCCATAGCCGGCGGATCGGAATGGTTTCGCGATATCGGGCGGGCGAGAATCGTGTAAACCGAATCCCCGGTCGAGTGGAACCGAATTCCGGGAATGGCGGGAAGCGGAGGAGGTGGTGTATTCCCGGTTCCGCTCTCACGGGCGGCGAGAAAGCTGTCCACCGCCTGGCTGTTTCCGTCGGTCAGGGCCAGTAAAACAGTTATCGAGGCCTTTGCCGGGTTGACGCCATCGACGTTATTGTAGACTGTGAAAAAGGGCTCCAATTTTTGGTATAGCGACGGTGTAATTCCCAAAACGCCGCGGAGTTCTTCCAGCACGAGAAAATTACGGTTTTGCGGCATCTGATCCAGCCCGGCGGCGCGGTATTCGGCGGACTCGGCCCCACTGAGACGCTTTAGGTCATCGCTGTCGCGCCAGTCGAAAATGGCATCGGCCAATTTTACCGCCTGATCTTCGTCTTGGGTCACTTTGGTCAATATAGTCCGTAGTGTCGATTCTCGGGCGGCGTTGAGATCGATTTTTCCTGCCTCGTCGTAAATGCGTACTTCGATGGGAACGCCGCCCAATGCCAGTCGATAAGGAGTGCCGTCCGCGCGCCATCGCTGCGCCGCATTCGGCAAACTCAGCATGAACATGGCGTAATGTATGCCGCCGTCGGATAAGGCAACCGCCTTGGCGCGTTCCCGGGAATTGGTCACCAATGAGGTTTCCCGCTGGGTCGACAGCGCGAAACTGCCCGCCATGATGGTCATCAAAGCCAGTATCCAGAGCACCAAAATCAGGGCTACGCCTTGCTGTCCCGTTCGTGCGTGAAACGCCATAGGCATTATCGGTGAGTTCGCAGCGCGATCACTAAAGGAGGCCAGGGTTCTTCATGCTCCGGTTCGATTTGCACTTGAATCAGCATCGGCAACTGAGACTGCTGCCATTCCGGCAGCCAAGTCGAATTGCTTGTTTGAGCGGTCTGAAGATTTTCCGGCAGGTAGGACAATTTGATTTGATCCAGATTTTCCAGCAGCAATACATCTTCGATCGGCTCGGCCGCTACGGTGGCTTCGCGCGAATTCGGGTTCGAGACGTACGGCCGCATGGCGACCTTCAGATCGTTATGTTGCCCGTCCCTAGCGACATATAATCTGAATCGATATAGACCGCCGGCCTTGACCTGCGGCGGCATTGTCGAAACATATTCGAGCCAATCCTCTCCGCCTCTCAAGGAAATGGCGACGCCTTCGGACTCTTCCATCTCGACCAGAGGCAAAGCGCTTCCGATGTGGTTGCGCAAAAAATTCTCCACGAGGAAAAGCCGGCTTGCCCGCGCCATTTTGTCCTCGCCGCTGTCCCAACTGGTTACCCCGATACGCAAACTGCCGAATAACAAAAGCATCATGACGCCGAGCAGAGTCGTGGCGATGAGTACCTCGATCAGAGTGAAGCCGGCGCTGGTCCGGTGCTTATGCGCGGTCATCATCAAAAACTGCTGATTCCTGCTGCTTTGTTAGGCAGCAGCCTGAGTGTCGTAAGCTCGAAGAAGCGGGGTTCATCGCCTTCCTCCCATTCTATGCTGAGATCCACCTGATAGGGCGCGACAGGCAAGTTCTCGGCAAACGGGATCTGTTCCTCCCCTTGATAGGGGGTTACGCGCATAGTCCAACGAAAAATCGCGTCGATTTCGCCGCTCGTTTCGCCCGGCTGCAAAGGGGTCTCCAAGTCGGCAGCCGCAAGCAGCGATTCGGAGATCACGACCGCGCGAGCGTACTTGTCGGCGAGTCCCGAGATTCGTCCGGCGCCGCCGAAAATACGGAGCAGCACGCCCAAAGCCAGAGCCAGGATGGCGAAAGCGACCAGGATTTCGAGCAAGGAGAATCCGCGTTGTTTAGTCTTCACGGATTACGACCTCCCCGGTGAGCCAATTCACGTCCACCAGGCGCTTTTTCCCGGCCGCCTCCAAGGTCACCCGCCCGCCGGTCGAGGAGCCGTCCGGGAAGAAACGGATATTGCCGATTCCTTCGTCTCCGGCTTCCCTCTCGGCGGTGTAAAGGCTGAGGCGGACGCTGTCGGGCAGTGAAAAATGTTTTCGGCGACCGCTGACCCGGTAGGCTTTGCGGTTCACGTCGAGCTCGAATGTTGCCTCGCGCGCTCCGCTGAGCGCCTGTCCGCGTGCATAGCGCAGGCCGGACGCGATATCCCGCGTGGCAGCCGTCAGCTGGGCACGGTTCAGAAGCGGCGTGACGTTCGGTACCGCCACCGCCGTCAGTGCGGCGGCTATAGCCAGCGCCAACAGCATCTCCAGCAACGTGAATCCGCCCGACCGTGAGGGGCCGCGGGCTTCGGCTCGGAACCTTGCGTGCGGACGCCGAACCTTGTGTTTGACCGCGCGAACGGGGTACCTCAGGCTATCGAGTTTTCGGTGCGCAAATGGATTTCTCGCCTGCTGCAGCGTCTTTTTTTCAAGCCCGAGGCATTCGAAGAACACGCCTTTCTATTCCCAGCTTACGATATCCTGGTCCTCGCCTTCGCCGCCCTCGGCGTTGTCGGCCCCCAGGGTGAAAAGATCGAATTTTCCGTGCTGGCCGGGCGAAGCGTAATGATAAGGATTGTTCCAGGGATCGACCGGGACCCTTTTCTTGCGGAGGTAAGGGCCGTTCCAGATTTTGGCGTTGCTCGGTTGCTCGATGAGCGCTGCGAGTCCCTCGTCGGTGGCCGGGTAGCGGCCCACATCCAACCGGTACATGTCGAGCGCGGAAGAGAGTTCCTCGATTTGCAGCTTGGCGGTTTTGGTCTTGGATTCTCCCAGGTGCTTGACGACCTGAGGCCCGACCAAGCCGGCCAGCATGCCGATGATGGCCAGTACGACCAAGAGTTCGATCAGGGTAAAACCGCGCTGAGCGCGGCCATGATGATGTCGATGTTTTTGCATAAGAGTACGAATCATAAGTAAAACGGAATCAGGTAAACGGGTGGATGGTATAAAAACCGTGTTAAAAAGCGAGGTCATTGACGCTCAGGATCGCCATCAAAATCGAGATGATGATTCCGGCGATCATGAGACCTAGGCCAACGATTAACACGGGTTCCAGCAGAGCCAGCATACGCTGTACGGAAATCTTGATCTCCTTGTCGTAAGTGACCGCGACCCGTTCCAGCATCTCGGCCAAATGGCCGGATTCCTCGCCCAGCTTGATCATCTGCATGGCCAAGGTCGGAAACAGACCGCTCTCGATCAGGGGCGCCGACAGGCTTCCGCCTCTTTTGAGGCTTTCCACGGCTACTCCGACTCCGTCGACGATCACTCGATTTCCGAGCGTCTCCCTGACGATGGTCAGGGCCGCCAGCATGGAGACACCGTTGGCGAGCAAGGTCGCCAAAGTGCGGCTGAAACTGGCGACTTCCAGTTTGCGGATCAGGTCTCCTACCAAAGGCAGGTTCAACAACCGGGCATCCCACACCTGGCGACGCTCCTGGTCCGCGAACTGATACCGAAAATAGCTGGCGATGCCCGCGATCAGCATCAGAAGCACCCACCAGTAGGATTGCAGTCCCTCTGCCACGCCGATTACGATTTGAGTCGGCACCGGAAGTTCCTTGCCGGCGGATTCGAACATTTCGGTGAACTGCGGAACCACGAAGGTCAACAGGAGCAACAACGACAAAACCGCCATGGTGACCAGGATGGCGGGATAAATCAGCGCGGTGGTGACCGTATCGCGGAGCTCCTTGGATCGTTCCAGATAATCCGACAAGCGCTCCAACACCAGTTCCAGCGCGCCGCCCGCTTCGCCGGCACGGATCAAATTGATATAGAACCGCGAGAAAACGCCGCCCTGTGCTTCCAGAGCGTCGGACAGCTGCGCGCCGCCCTTGACCGAATCCAGCACTTTGGCGATCAGACCGTTCAAAGCCGGTTCGTTCGCGGTCAGTTCGAGCAGCACGGTCAGCGCACGATCGAGCGGCAGCCCGGCGTGCAGCAGGGTCAGCAGTTCGCGCGTGAACAAGGCGATCTGTTTCTGGGAAATCCGGTTCTTGCTGCGCTTGAGGCTCAACCAGGCGAACGGCCGCGATTTCGCCGGCGCTACCCGAATCGGCAAGAATCCTTCGTTTTGCAGGGCCAGGATCAAGGTGGCTTCGTCGGCGGCTTCGCGCTCCGCTTCCACCGTTTCTCCATCCCGATCCACGGCCTTGTAGACGTAAAGAGCCATAATCCTCAGCTATCCGAAGTGACGCGCAGAACTTCCTCGATCGTGGTCAGGCCCATGACGGCCTTGCGCAAGCCGTCTTCGTACATGGTGTACATACCCTCCTGCAGGGCAAGTTCCTCGATCTGCCGCGACTGGGCATGGCTCATCACCAGACGGCGGATACCGTCGCTCATGACCAAGAATTCCTGGATTGCAAGGCGTCCGCGATAGCCGGTTCCGTCGCACTGCTCGCAGCCTTTGGGGTGATGCAGGACCACCGGACCATCGGCGAACCTCGCCAGCCTCATTTCTTCCACCATCTCGGCCATGGCGGGATAGGGCTCGCGACAATTCGGGCAGAGGCGGCGCACCAGGCGTTGACCCAGGATGCCGTTCACGGTGGAGGTGATGAGATAGTCCTCCAAGCCCATGTCCATGAGGCGGGTTACGCCGCCCGCGGCGTCGTTGGTATGCAGCGTCGACAACACCAAATGGCCGGTAAGCGCCGATTGCACGGCGATGCGAGCCGTTTCCAAATCGCGCATTTCGCCGATCATGATGACATCCGGGTCTTGCCGGACGATCGAGCGCAGGGCGTTGGCGAAAGTCAGTCCGATCTGGGGCTTGGTCTGGATTTGGTTGACGCCCTCCAGTTGATACTCCACCGGATCTTCGACCGTGATGATCTTGCGCTCGGGCGTATTGAGCTTGTGCAGCGCCGTGTACAGCGTGGTGCTTTTGCCGCTGCCGGTGGGGCCCGTTATCAGGATGATGCCGTGGGGAAGCGCCAGCACGTTCAGGAATCGCTCGAGCATGGCTCCCTCGAAGCCGAGGGACGAAAAATCGAAGACGATGCTTTCCTTGTGCAGGAGACGAATGACGACGCTTTCGCCGTACATGGTCGGTACGGTGGAGACGCGCAAATCCAGCTCCTTGCCCTGCACCTGGAGCTTGATGCGTCCGTCCTGGGGCAGGCGGCGCTCGGCGATGTTGAGCTTGGCCATGATCTTGATGCGCGAAATTACGGCCGCGGTGGATCTGACCGGCGGAGCTTCCACCTCGCGCAGCACGCCGTCGACCCGGAAGCGGACCTTGAGCCGCTGTTCGAACGGTTCGACGTGAATATCGGAGGCGCGCGACTCCACCGCCCGCTGCATGATCAGATTGACCATGCGGATTACCGGCGCTTCGGAGGCCAGGTCCTTGAGGTGCTCCACATCGGCCTCGTCGATTTCCTCGTCGCTGCCGAGGTCCTCGACAATCTGGCCCATCAGGGTCTTTCCGGAACCGAGTTGCTGTTCGAGCGCTCGGTCGATTTCGGACGGCAGTCCCACATACGGCCGCACGGGTTTTTCGCAGGCCAGGGCGAGGGCGGCCAATAGATCGCGATCGAACGGATCCGCCACCGCAACGATGAATTCATTATCTTGGGCGGCTATGCCGACTACGTGATTTTCCTTGAGAAAACGGATGGCTACGGTATCGGGAAGCGGCGAGGTATCGGGATAGTCCGCGGGCGACACCAGGGGCAATGACCCGACCTCGGCCAATATTTCCGCGGTATCGCGCTCGGACACGATGCCGAGCCTGGCCAGAAGCGCGGGCAGCTTCTGCTCGTCGGCTTGCGCCGCCAAGCGTTTTGCGCGGTGGATCTCCGCCTCGCGCACCTTCCCGCGCCTGACGAGTTCATCGGCAAAACGCTCGTACGGGTGTTCCACAATGGATTCCGCGTAGGTTGCCGGCGGATTTAGCTGTTGCGGTGCAATGGCCAAAGTCTTTTCTCGCATAAAGCAAAGCGCCTTAGACCTAAAAAGATCTAAAAGTGCCGGATCGGAACCGAAATATTTAATTTCTCAGCAGAAATCGAAGGGAATATTACACTAAATCGCCAATAACAATCGGTTTGCCGATATCCTTGGGCGAAATCCCAGCCGTTTTCGGCTTGCTCGGCGACAGTTGGTCCGAGTTTTTTCATTGATTTGACCAAGTGCGGTAAGAGTCGTTGCATGCCGGACCCTCTATGGCCGTGCCATAGGTCTTTTATCGGCGAAGGATGAAAAGCGGCGTTGCCCGGCAATCCGGGCGACGCGATATCGGATCGGCGGAGAAACGTACTCGTCCCACTTGAGCCGTGACCTCGACTGGGTTCGGCGCAGGCGGCCGATACCACGCGATGCCGGTTAGTGAAGATGACTAAGATCACCCCGGCAGGGAATGACGGCTTAACTTAAGTGCATTGCGATACCACGAAAGGGGTTGCCCGCCTTTTTCCGGCTTCATATTATCCTAGAAAGGGCAATTGACCGCTTCGATGGGCTCGAAGAACTTCATGAGTCCCGGCTATTCCGGCTTTTATCCGCTTCGCCGCTTGGGTGAAGCTGCGGCTCACCCGATTGCCGTTTCTAGGATTATTCCCGTTCAATCTTAAATACTTGGATTTATCTATGAATTTACTCGCCTCGGAAGTATTTGAGCGTTTCAGGACTCAGGGTCTGATCGTCGACCACCGCGGACCTGATCAAGTCATCCGCCGCCTCGCGCCTGTCGACGATTGCGCGCCCGGGGACTTGGTGTTCGTAGATCATGTGAAATATCTGCCCCAAGTCCGTGAACTGAAGCCCGCCGCAGTAGTGACTACCGAGGCGATCGCCGCAGAATTGAGCGATGCCGGGGCGTCTCTGCTGATCGCACCGAATGTGCGCCTGGCCATCGCGCTGCTCAAGCAGACTTACGGCGACCGCGACGTGCGGGATGTCGAATGGCCCCGGATTCACCCTTCCGCGGTGATTCACGAGAGCGTCGCGGTGCCCGAGGATGCGGTGATCGGTCCCGGCGTGGTGCTAGGCGCCGAGGTCAGTCTCGGCCCCGGCGTAGTGATCATGGCGAATACGGTGGTGGAAAAGAAGGCGAAAATCGGGCGGGAGACGGTGATCCATCCGCGCTGCACCGTCGGCTACGAGTGCGAGATCGGCGCAAACGTCATCCTGAAGGCCGGCTGCGTGATCGGCTCGGAAGGTTTCGGGTTCGCCCAGGACGAGCGCCGTCGCAATTACCGCATTCCGCACACCGGCAAGGTTATCGTCGAGGACCGGGTAGTGATCGGCGCCAATACCAATATCGATCGCGCCACCTACGGAGCCACCATCATACGCTCAGGAGCCGTAATCGATGCCCTGTGCCATATCGGCCACAACGTCGAAATCGGCGAAGATTGCATTCTCTGCGCTCATACCGGCATTTCCGGGTCGACCCGGTTCGGGAAAAGGGTCATCGCTTCCGGCCAGACCGGAACCCTGGACCATATCACCGTGGCCGACGACGTCGTGCTGCTCCACCGCGCCGGGCTCCACAACAGCATCAAGCAGCCCGGCATGTACGCCGGCGGGCCCGCCCAGCCGTTACAGCAATATCTGAAAAACATGGCGGTTTTTCCGCGCTTGCACGAGATGTGGACGCGGTTGAAGAATCTGGAGAAAAAAATGGCTGACTTGGCGAAGGCTGAGTGATATGAAAATCGCCACTTGGAACGTCAACTCCCTGCGCGTACGTCTGCCCCACGTTTTGAACTGGCTCGGACGGGAACAGCCCGATGTGCTTGCTGTTCAAGAAACCAAGATGAGCGATCCGGAGTTTCCGGTCGCGGAACTGGCCGAGGCCGGCTATCGCTCGGTTTACAGCGGACAGAAAACCTATAACGGCGTTGCGGTGTTCAGCAAGCTCGATTGTTGCGATCCGGTCACCGATCCGACAGGCTTCGACGATCCTCAGCGGCGCATTCTTGCGGTTACTATCGGCGACTACCGGATCGTCAATCTTTACGTGCCGAACGGCGGGGAGGTGGGTTCGGACAAGTACGCCTACAAGCTGGACTGGCTGTCCAAGATGCGCGATTACCTGCGCCTCGAATTCGAGCGTCACCCGCGCTTGGTCGTTCTGGGCGATTTCAACATCGCGCCCGAGGATCGGGACGTCTATGATCCCGAGTCCTGGCGCGAGAGGATTCTCTGCAGCACGCCGGAGCGGGAGGCGTTTCGCGCCTTGCTCGATTTAGGGTTAATCGACGTTTTCCGGCGCTTCGATCAGGCCGAAAAGAGCTATACGTGGTGGGATTACCGTCTCAATGCGTTCCGTCGCAACATGGGGCTGCGGATCGATCATATTCTGGTCAGTGCCCTGCTGGCCGACGATTGCTTGGGCTGCCGCATCGATGTCGAGCCCAGAAAGCTCGAACGGCCGTCCGATCATGCCCCGGTGGTGGTAGAATTCCGGGCCTGACCGGAGGCGGCTCACTTAACGGGTGAAAACGTCGCCGGATTCTACTCGATCCGAATTCGCTCAAAGCTTCCGGTCTCCGTGATCCACAGAATCCCGTCGCCGCGTTTTCCGGTGCGGCAGTTTTCACGGATGATTTGGACGATCTCATCCACCTTGTCGTCCGGGGCGACGATTTCCACCCGAACCTTGGGCGAAAAATCGGTCAATTCTTCCCGAATGCCGTGGCTGACTTCCGGTTCCTCGTGCTGGCTGCAACCTTCCACCCGGCTCACAGTCATTCCCGGAAAGCCGCGCATCTGGCGGAATGCGTTTCTGAGCTTGCTCAGCCGCTGGGGCTGGATGATGGCTTTGATCTCTTTCATGGACTCTCCTCTTTCAAGCTTCGATGCGTTTTTCTTCGAACCATCGGTACAGGGTCGGCAGCACCACCAGGGTGAGCAGGGTTGAGGTGATCAATCCGCCGATCACCACGATCGCCAGCGGGCGCTGGACTTCGGAGCCCGGCCCCGTGGCGAACAGGAAGGGCACCAGGCCGAGCATCGCGACCGTCGCGGTCATCATCACCGGCCGGAAGCGCTGCCTGCAGCCTTCGACGATAGCGTCCGCCTGGCACAGCCCATCTTCCCTCAGCCCTCGAATATAAGACACCAGCACCACCCCGTTCAGCACCGCAATGCCCCACAAGGTGATGAAGCCGACCGAGGCCGGGACCGAGAGGTACTCCCCGGTGAGAAACAGCGAGAAGATGCCGCCCATCGACGCGAACGGCAGCACCAGAATGATGAGGGCGGCGAAGCGCAACGAGTTGAACAGCAAAAACAACAGAAAGAAGATCGCCGCGATGGTGATGGGGATAATCACCATCAGGCGGTGCATGGCTCGCTCCAGGTTCTCGAATTGTCCGCCCCAGGTGACGTAATAGCCTTCCGGAAGCTTCACTTGCTCGGCGACGGCCTTTTGCAGTTCCGCGACGAAGCCGCCCAAATCGCGGCCCCTGACGTTCGCGCCGATCACCAGACGGCGCCGGGCAGTTTCGCGGCTGATCTGCGCCGGTCCGTCCACGACCTCGATGATGGCCAAATCTTCCAGCGGCACCAGGGCGCCATTGGGGGATTTCAGCAGTATTTGTCCGATGGCCTGCGGATTGTTTCTGAATTTTTCAGGAAACCGGACTACCGCCGAAAACCGCCGCTCGCCCTCGTAGATTTCGGTACTGACGCGGCCGCCGATGGCGGTCTCGATGATGTCGTTGATGTCGGCCACGTTGATGCCGTGGCGGGCGATGGCCTGGCGGTCGATATCGATGGTGAGATACTGCTGGCCGCTCACGCGTTCGACGCGGATGTCGGCGGCGCCTTCGATCGAGTTGAGCACCCTGATGATTTCATCGGCCTTTTGCTTCAGCACTTCCAGTTCGTCGCCGAACAGCTTGATGGCGATATCGGAGCGCACCCCGGTCACCATTTCGTCCACCCGGTCCGAGATCGGCTGCGCCATCACGATATTCACGCCCGGCAGCACCTTGAGCTTTTCGCGGATGGCGTCCATGACATCGTTCTGATCCCAGCCGTCCGGAAGCTGATCCTGGGGCTTGAGCGTCACGATAGGCGTGGATTCGTTTTCCGGCTGCGGATCGGTCGGGCTTTCGCTCCGTCCCAATTGTGAAACGGCTTTAGCCACCCCGGGCACTTCCATTGCCAGGCGCATGGCTTCGCTTTCGAGGCGGATCGACTCGTCCAGCGACATGCTCGGGACCCGGTTGATGCCGGGTACGATGGAGCCTTCCTTCATCTCGGGAATGAAGGACGTTCCCAGGAACGGAAACAGCAAGAGGCTGCAGACCAGTAAAGCTAGGGCGCTCGCAACTACCTTCAAAGGATTGCCCAGGGCAAAGTGCAGCAGCTTGAGGTAGGGTCGCTTCATGAATGCGATGATGCGCGTGTCGTGATCCGCCCCGCCTTTGAGAAGGTAGGAGCACAGCACCGGCGACAGGGTGAGCGACACGATCAGCGAGATGAACAGGGCGATCGCGATGGTGTAGGCGAGCGGCGCGAACATCTTGCCTTCGAGCCCGGTCATCGTCATGAGCGGCAGGAACACCAGGCAGATGATGCCCACCCCGAACAGCACGGGCGTGCCCACCTCGGCGGCGGCGCGCAGAACGATCAAGCTGCGGCTTTCGCCGGTTTCTTTAGCCTCGCCCAAATGGTGAAAGGCGTTTTCCACGACTACCACCGAGCCGTCCACCATGATGCCGATGGCAATGGCGAGCCCGCCGAGGGACATCAAGTTGGCCGAGATTCCGTAGTGGTTCATCGCCATGAAGGTAACCAGCGGCGTGATGATCAGCGTCGCCACCACGATCAGGCTGGAGCGGATGTCGCCCAAGTACAGGAACAGCACGATCACCACCAGGAAAATGCCTTCCATCAGTACCTTGGTCACGGTGTGGATCGCCGCGTCTACCAGGTCGGTGCGATCGTAGAACGGCACGATTTTAAGACCGTCCGGCAGCATCCCTTGTTCGTTGATTTCGTTGATCCGTTCTTTGACTCGGCCGACGATCTCCTTGGCGTTGCCGCCGCGGAGCTGCAGAACGATCCCGCCCACGGCTTCCGTGTAGCCGTTCTTGATCACGGCGCCGGAACGTACCGCATGACCGATGCGTACCTCGCTGACATCGTGGATATAGATAGGCGTGCCCTCGATTTCCTTGAGGACGATGTTGCCGATATCCTCGACATCGTGAATCAAGCCGACACCGCGGATGAGGTATTGTTCGGCGTATTGCGGCAATTTGCCGCCGCCGCTGTTGGCGTTGTTCAGGGCCAGCGCGGTGTAGACGTCTTTTAGCGTCAGGCCGTAATGGCGCAAGCGGTCTGGATTGGGAAGGACCTGATACTGACGCTCCAAGCCGCCGATCGAGTTGATTTCGGCGACGCCGGGGATGCCGCGGAGCAGTGGGCGGACTACCCAATCCTGTATGGTCCTGCGCTCGGTCAGTTCCTCCTCGGTCAGGGCGCGTTCGCCGTCGTCGGGCCGCTCCAGGGTGTATTGGTAGACTTCGCCCAGTCCTGAGGAAACCGGTCCGAGAACGGGCGTGACGCCTTCCGGCAAGCGTTCCGCCGCTTCGATCAGCCGTTCGAGCACCAGTTGCCGGGCGAAATAGACATCGGTTTCGTCGTTGAAGACCAGGACGATCTGCGACAGAGCATTGCGGTTCACCGAGCGCATCTCGACCAGGCCGGGAAGCCCCGTCATGGCGATTTCCAAAGGAACGGTCACGAATCGCTCGACTTCTTCCGCAGAGCTGCCGGGCACTTCGGCGGCCACTTGGACTTGGACGTTGGTCACGTCGGGAAAGGCGTCGATGGATAGGTTCTGCATGGCGTTGAAGCCGAACGCGACCAGGCACAACGCGATGATGACGACTACCAGTCGCTGCTTCAGGGCGGCGCGGATCAAGTTTTCGATCATGGCCTACTCCAGCTCTTTGCGGATACGTTCGTTGTTCAGATGGAACGCGCCATCGACGACTATCCGCTGTCCTTCGGTCAATCCCGCGATGACCCGGCGGAGTCCGCCCAGATCCGGGCCCAAGGATACCGGTGTCAATACGAACTGGTCTTCGGTCGCATGCACGAACACATAGTCCCGGTCGCCGGTTCTCACGACGGCTTTGGCCGGGATATTGAGCGAGGTGATTCGGGGCCGATGAATGACCATGGTCGCCAGCATTTCCGGTTTGATCTTGCGTTCCGGGTTTTCAAGCTCCATGCGCACGGTCACCGTGCGAGTCGATGGATTGACGATATCCGCCACGTAGATCACCTTGCCGGTGATTTTCTGTCCGGGCAGCGCCGGAATCTGCACCTCGGCCCGGCCTCCTATTTCGACCAGATAGGCTTTCTGCTCCGGTGCTTCGGCTACGACCCAGACTTCGGACAGATCGGCGATCGTGAACAAGTCATCGGCGGGCTGGACGATTTGGCCTATGGAAATCTCCCGCTCGATGACCGTTCCCGACAGCGTAGCCGTGACCGGGATCACCGAATCGATCTGGCCGCTGTTCGACAGGCGTTGAATGGCGTTCTCGCTCATGCCCATTACCGCCAGTTGGTCCGCGCTGGCGCGGACTTCCACCTCGACTTCCGTCAATTCGCTTTCCCGCTCGGTGAGCTCCGCACGGCTGATCACGTCGGCTTTCAGCAGCCGGCGCGCCCGGTCGACCGCCAGCCGGTGCAGGTTCATTTGCGTCTTGGCTTTCAAATATGCGGCCTGAGCGATGCTCAGCTCGGTGCTGTTGATGGTCGCCAAGCGCTCACCTTGGCGCACGTTTTGTCCAATGAAGGCCATTACGTTGGTCACCCGGCCGGTGACGCTCGGCCCGACGCGAGCCACTCGGTGCTCGTTCAATGTGACCCGGCCCGGCAAATGAAGGGTTTCGCCGATTTCCGTCGATGTGACAGGTTCGATTTTGAGTCGTTCAAGTAATGATGGGGGCGCCTTGACGGCAATCTCGGCGGTCGTCTCCGCATTTTGGAGCTCCTGCTGTCCGAAGACGGGCCAGACGCCAAGTGCAAGCAACGCAAAAAATATGGGTTTTTTCATAACGGCTGATCCTGATAGTCCTGAGCCCGAAGCCGCTCGATTTCGAGCAGCGCGGCGTTCTTATCGAACAAGGCGTTGATGTAGTCGACGCGTACCGCTTGAAATGTGCGCTGGGCATCCAAATAATCGAGAATGCCTCTTTCGCCGAGGCGGTAGGCGGCTTCGGCGACTTTCAGTGCCGATTCGGCTTCGCGCAGCAGGCCGGATTCGAAGGTCTCGATTTGCTGACTGGCGATGCGGAAGGCGGTAATCGCGGTGTCCAGTTCGTATACGAGGCTCAGTTGCTGCTGATTCGCTAGGGCGTCCGCCCGCGCCCGGTCGGCGGCGGCGCGGGCGATGGGGCCTTGCCGCTGATTCCACAGAGGAAGCGGCACGATGAGGTCGACCCGCCATTGCTCCAGGTGGGGCTCACGATAGACGCCGGCTTTTATGGTGGGTTGGGGATAGCGCAGAGCCTGTTCCAGTTCGAGCTGGGACTTGGCCCGGTCGACTTCCGCGCGCGCCTGAACTAGGGCCGGGTGATTTTGCAAGACGCTATCCCGGAGTTTATCGAGGTCGGGGGGAGGAATTTCGGACGGCAGTTCGCCGGCGATTTCTATCTTGGGAGGCAATGCGCCGCCGATAAAGGCGCGCAGGGCGGTTTTTGCCTGTTCTACGCGCAAGGCGGCGCTTTCCCGGTTTTTGGTGGCCCCCAACAGTTCCGCTTCCGCCTTGACCAGTTCGTAGCGGGAGGATTCACCGACCTCGACGCGCAACCTGATCTTATCGCGTATGGATTCGAGGAGCTCCCGATTGGCTTCCGTCATACGAAGCAGCTCCTGCTGCCGCAGCACGTTATAGAACGCCTGCTTGACCCGGGTCAGCACATTGAGGCTGACAACCCGGTAGGATGCGCTGGCCGCTTCCACACCGGCTTCGCCGGCTTCCCGGCGAGGGCGGCGGACATACGGGAGTTCGATGGGTTGAGCGATATCGACGCCGCCCAGAGCTCCCCTCAAGACCCCCGCATCCCGAGCTACCGATTCTCCGGCTCCCATTTGAATCTCGGGGTTGGGATAAGCCTTGGCGGTGATCAGATCGCCTTCCGCTCCCTGGACTTGGGCGCGGGCAGCGACGAGTTCGGGATTGTTTTTGAGGGTCAGGTCAAGTATTTGGCTCAGAGTCAGTGGCTCGCTGGCCACAGCCGGACCGAGCATGGCCAAGGCCAGCGATCCCCATAGACAAAGCGATTGCCGTCGGTGCAGAAACATTCATGTCCTCAAGCTTCTAAGTTTGGAACAGGCGCGATCACACGGCGGATCGGAGCCGCTGTGCTCGCTTCGGCGGCCGATCAATGCCTGCCGCCGATCAAAACAGAAGATGATGAATCAGAGTCGGCGCGGAGGTGGGACTGTCGGTTTGGAAATCCAGCCCGTCGTTACGTTCTCGCTGGCCGCGAGAATCTTCGCAAGAGGACGCGACAACGGATAACAGTAAAAAGGGAGCAGGTAACGGTCGGGGTCATGATCGTCGTCGTCGTCGGCGCACGTCTGATGTTTGGCGGATGGTACGCGATCTTTATGAGGATCGGACTTATTGCTTTCCTGTGCGACGGATTCTGCGGCAGCGGGTGCCAAATGAGGAAAATCGACAAGGAATTGGAAGCGGGAAATCAGAATGAGCGCGCAGAAAAAGGCGATTAGTACGACTAAGCCGATACGTTCCTTGGGAAAGGATGAATCGATTGTTGTGGATACCCAAGGCTGCATTATTTCTCGAACAAAATGACAGATCGGCCAGTGCAAAAGCGGATGTTATAACTCCGGAATTCTACCCATCGTTCCCATGGTTTACAAACCAAGAGCTTTTAATAATGTGTTCCACAAAACGGTGAAGCCTTGTAAGCACCAAGAATTTGGGGAAGCGTATCGGCTCATGCCAAAACCTCAATCCAAGAGAGCGAAGCGCAGCATGTTTGTGGTGCTTCAAACTAAGGAGATTGTTTTTTAAGGAAAATTATTCAAACCTCAGGTCAAGCCCGCGCACACGCCCAAACATCGACTCTAGCAACACCTGCCCGGCGTAACGCCCCGGCAAGCTCCTTCGCCGTTGCACCGGTGGTGATGACATCATCCAAAATGGCTACGTGCCGATGCTCGATCGGCGTTTCAACCGCGAAGGCGTTGCGCAGGTTCTTGCGGCGCTGTTTGGCGGGAAGTTCTGCTTGGGCGGCGGTCGCGCAGATGCGGCGGCAGCTGTGGAGATCGAGCGGAATGTCCAAGCGGCGCGAAACCGTACGTGCGATCTCGATGGCCTGGTTGAATCCCCGTTGGCGGTACCGGCTAGGATGGAGCGGAACCGGCATGATGGCGCAGGGCGTTTCTTTCAGTGCCGCCAGTTTTTCCGCCATTAGAATGCCCAAGAGCCGCCCGCAAGGATAACGGGCGCCGAATTTCAGCGAATGAATCAGGTGGCGGACGGGCTCCTCGTAACGAAACACGGCGAATGCCGAGTGGAAAACCGGGGGCTTTTTCTGACAGCTTCCGCAGACCTGCGGCACGGGGGACTCGATGGGAATGGCGCAGCGCGGGCATGCCATGATGTTGTAAGGCAAAGATTGCCGGCAGCCCCGGCAAAGATCGATGCCATTGCCGCCCGGATCGCCGCATAACAAACAGGTGGGTGGATACAGCCAATTCTGTATAATGTTTGGCCACTTGTTCACGTTTTTCCGTTTTTGAAGTTGACAGCGTTCAGTCGCCGGTTCCGGCCATAGTTCAAGTCTTTCCCGGAGTAGCCATGAAAATAGCAGAAGAGTTCCAGTTGAATGCAGCGGCCCAAGCGTATTTTTCGGATAGTCCGCTGCGTCACGACTGGCGATTGGATGAGGTCGAGGCATTGTTTGCTTTGCCGTTCAACGATCTCGTCTATCGGGCGCAAACCGTTCACCGGCAACATTTCGATCCGAACGAGGTTCAGGTCAGCAGTCTCCTGAGCATCAAAACCGGCGCTTGTTCGGAAGACTGCGCCTACTGTCCGCAGAGCGCCCGTTACGACACGGATTTGAAGCGCGAAGATTTGATGCCTTTGGACGAGGTGCTGAACGCGGCGCGCGTGGCCAAAGACCAGGGCGCAACCCGGTTTTGCATGGGGGCGGCCTGGCGCAGTCCGAAAGACCGCGACGTCGAGCGGGTTTGCGAGATGATCGAGGGCGTGAAAGCTTTGGGACTGGAAACCTGCGTCACTCTGGGCATGCTCACGGACGGCCAGACGCAGCGGCTGAAAGAGTCCGGGCTCGACTATTACAACCACAATCTGGACACCTCGGAAGAGTATTACTCCAAGATCATTACAACCCGCACCTATCAGGACCGTCTCGATACGCTGGAGCGCGTACGCGATGCCGGGATCAACGTGTGCTGCGGCGGAATCGTCGGAATGGGGGAGAGCGACCGGGACCGCGCAGGGCTGCTTCTCGAATTGGCGAATCTGCCGAAACATCCCGAGAGCGTGCCCATCAACATGCTGGTTCAGGTGGAGGGCACGCCCTTGGCCGGGGCGTCCAGGCTGGATTCTTTCGTTTTCGTGAGGACGGTCGCCGTGGCGCGCATCCTAATGCCGAAATCGCGGGTGCGTTTGTCCGCCGGACGTACGGATATGAGCGATGAAATCCAAGCGCTGTGTTTCCTCGCCGGCGCCAACTCCATTTTCTACGGCGAAAAGCTTTTGACGACGGAAAATCCGACCGTCGAGAACGATAAGCGGCTTTTCCGGCGCCTCGGGATTCGGATGTCCGGATGCGTCGATCACGCTTGAGCGTTTTTCCGAAAGCTCGGAATTGCTGAAAGTACATGTGGCGTAACTGGCTGCGCGGTCAGCTCGACGAGATCGAAAAGCGGGGGCTCTACCGTCGGCGCCAGGTCGTCGAAGGGCCTCAGGGCGCCGAAGTCACCGTCGACGGACGGCGTGTGGTCAATTTTTGCAGCAACGACTATCTTGGGCTCGCGAACCATCCGGCCGTCGTCGCAGCGTTCCGGCAGGGAGCCGAGCGCTATGGCGTCGGGGCCGGCGCGGCTCACCTGGTCTGTGGTCACGGTCGCGCTCATCATGCATTGGAGGAAGAACTGGCCGAATTTACCGGCAGGGAACGCGCCTTGCTGTTTTCCACCGGCTACATGGCCAATCTCGGTGTGATTTCCGCTTTAGCGGGGCGCGGCGATGAGGTTTTCGAGGATCGCCTCAATCATGCCTCGTTGCTCGACGCTGCGCTGCTTTCGGGCGCCCGGCTCAAGCGTTATCCCCATTCCGATCCTGCGGCGCTGGGGCGCGAGCTGGAGCTCTCCGCCGGAAAGCGATGTCTCATAGCGAGCGACGGAGTATTCAGCATGGATGGCGATCTCGCTCCGCTTCCCGCTTTGGCGGCGTTGGCCCGGCAACGGAGCGCTTTGCTGATGATCGACGATGCCCACGGTCTCGGGGTAACGGGAGACGGCGGGCGCGGCAGCCTGGCTCGGTTCGGTTTGACTCCGGACGATGTGCCGGTGCTCGTCGGCACTCTCGGAAAGGCATTCGGCACCTTCGGCGCATTCGTCGCCGGTAGCGCAGATCTTATCGAGTTTCTGATCCAGCGCGGCCGTACCTATATTTACACGACGGCCATGCCTCAAGCCGTGGCGGAAGCAACCCGGGCCAGCCTGCGCCTGATTCGGGAAGAATCCTGGCGGCGGGACAGAGTGAACGGTCTGGTACATCGCTTCCGCACCGGGGCTGCGCAGATAGGGCTGCGTCTCATGGAATCCGATACCCCGATTCAGCCGATCGTGGTAGGCGACAATCAAAGCGCCGTGCGAGCGAGCGAGGTCTTGCTGTCCGCCGGCTTCCTGGCCGCCGCCATTCGGCCGCCGACCGTTCCGGCGGGTACGGCGCGCTTGCGTTTCACATTTACCGCCGAGCATACCGAGGCTCAGGTGGACCGGCTTTTGGGGGCGCTGGCCGATCTGCCGCTTGAAACATTCGGCAGCAACGGGGGTGAGGATCGTAGTATGACCAACGAGGCCCTCCCGTCTCCCGCAGGTCATTCGGGATGAGAAAGCGAGATCTGTTGTACCGGGAAACTTTCGGTCAAGGGCCGGATCTCGTGATGGTGCATGGCTGGGGAATGCACAGCGGTATTTGGCGGGATTTTGCGGAGATGCTGGCCGCCAAGGCTCGGGTCACTTTGGTCGACCTTCCGGGGCATGGGCGCAGCGAAAACATCGCCGACTTTTCCATCGATCATCTTGCCGATGCCTTGATGGAGACCGCGCCGGAGCGTGCCCACTGGCTGGGTTGGTCGCTGGGAGCTTTGCCCGTGCTGCATATTGCGGATCAATACCCGACCCGCGCGAAAAGCATCATCGTCGTGGCCGGAAGTGCGCGTTTCGTGGCCGACTCGAAGAACCGCGGAGCGGAAAACGATTGGCCGGGCGTCGATCCCGCGCTGCTCGCGGAGTTTGCTTCAGCCTTGGAAGAGGATTATGAAGGCACGATCCGGCATTTTCTCGGGCTTCAAATCTTCGGCATGGAGAACGCGAGGCTACTGGTCAAGGAGTTGGCGGCGAAAGTGGCGGAATGCGATCCCCCCGATGGGGCGGCGCTGCACAGCGGGTTGAATTTGCTGCGGCAGGCCGATTTGCGCGAAGTCTTGCGTCGATCAATCGTTCCCAGCTTGATTATTCTGGGGGCGCGGGACCGATTGGTTCCCAAGTCCGCCGGGGCGTCGATGCAAGCGCTGAACCCTCGAAGCGAATTGCATGTGATCGATGGGGCGGCCCATCTGCCGTTTCTCACGCATCCCGCGGAGACCGCCTCGTTCATTACGGATTTCGTCGCAAGACATGATGGCTGTTGAATCTTTGCCAACCAGCGAATGCGGCTCCGACGGCCGTCCCGATAAGCGGTTGATCGGTCGTTCTTTTGGCGCAGCCGCGGAACGTTATGACGGACTCGCTGAATTGCAGCGCAGGGTAGGCGAGAAGCTGCTGTCCCGTTTGGCGGGTATGAGCCTCGCTCCGGAGAGAATCGTGGATGCTGGTTCCGGAACCGGGTATTTGGCGACACGGCTGATTGAGCTGTATCCAAAGGCGGACCTCGTGGCTTTGGATATCGCTGAAGGCATGCTGCGTTTCGCCAAGTCGCGGTATGGCGAGTCGGGGGCCGGACGGTTGGTATGCGGCGATGCCGAGGCAATGCCATTTCGGGACCGTTCGATCGACCTGGTTTTTTCCAATGTGGCGATTCAATGGTGTTCCGGCCTCGACTCCGTATTTCGCGAAATCGGGCGCGTCTTGAGGCCGGCCGGTATCGCTCTTTTCAGCACGTTTGGTGCCGAGACGCTGAAGGAACTTCGGTCCGCATGGGCATCGGTCGACGATTACTCCCACGTCAATCGGTTCGGCGATTCTGCGGCGGTGAGGTCGGCCCTGCGAGAGGCGGGATTCCAGGAAATCGATGTCGCCGCCGAGGTCCATAGGCTGGAGTACGGCTCGGTTTATGACTTGATGCGAGAATTGAAGGGCCTTGGTGCTCATAATGTAACGCTAGACAGACCGCGCCATTTAACCGGCAAGGGCGCGTTGCGGCGCATGATCGCGGCCTATGAACGGCAATCGGGCGGCAGTGGTCTGGATGCCACCTTCGAGGTCGTTTATGGGTGTGCCAGAGGTCCCGCGAAATGTCGTTGAAGGCGCGCGGTATCTTCGTGACGGGTACCGACACCGGCGTCGGCAAGACCATCATAAGCTTGGGGTTGATGCGGCTGTTACAGGACGCCGGACTGAAAGTGGCGGGCATGAAACCGGTGGCGACCGGAGCATTTTGGCAGGATGGACGGTTGGTCAACGAGGATGCCTTGACGCTTCAGGCGAATGCGTCGATTCGGCTGGACTACAATCAGGTCAATCCATTCGTTTTCGAACTCCCGGTTTCGCCCCATATCGCCGCCAAGAAGTCGGGCCGAGAAATCGACTTTCAGCGTATTCTGCAGGTCTACGAGGAATTGGCCGGGTCCGCCGACTACGTGGTGGTGGAAGGTGTCGGCGGCTGGGAGGTGCCTTTGAACGAGCGGCAGCGGGTGGCCGATCTAGTCGGGGTGCTTGGCCTCCCTGTGTTGCTTGTGGTGGGGTTGCGTCTCGGTTGTTTGAATCATGCTTTGCTGACCCAGTGTGCGATCGAAAATGCCGGCGCGAATTGTATAGGCTGGATTGCCAACCAAATCGAACCGGATTTTTTATTGTCTACCGAAAATATCGAGACCTTGGATCATTCGCTCGATTGGCCGTTGCTGGCCGTCGTGCCGTTTAATAGTGAGAAAGAGTTTGTTGCGCGGGATATTTTCCCTACTGTGGTAAAGGATAAAATCTTGCATGCGCTGTATTCATAAGTTACAGTCTCGCGGCTTAAGCTGCGCTAGCTGCAGGCCGGTTTTCTCAGGTGTTTTTGGTTCTGTTTGAGCCCGGACTCGAGTTGGTGTCCGACTCATGAATCGTGCCGAGGTCGGAAGTTCGAATGATCGAGTCAGAACGGGATGCTAGGCCTGGCAGCCAACGATTCGTACTGACGCCGAATGCGTCCCTAAACGGTCGTCAAGCATCGTTTCTGATGCTCGGAATCGCCTTGGTGATGGCGGTTATCGCAGGGAGCTTTGCATCGATGGGTGCGTGGCTCGTGTTGCCATTTTCCGGGGCGGAATGGGTTCTATTGGCCTATTGCTTCAGGCTTGGTCTGAGAAACTGTAGGATTCGCGAAGTCATTACGGTCACGGAGACCTTGGTTCAGTTGGAGCGAGGTTATGGCACACCGGAGCAGATCTACCGATTTCAGCGCGCATGGGTTGCGCTCGATTGGACTGAATCGCCGATAAAAGGGTACCCAAGCCGTTTGTCGTTTCGCTCCCATGGAAAGGAAATTGAAATCGGCCGATTTTTGGCCGAGCCCGAGCGCGCGGCGCTCGCGAGCGAATTGCGAAAGATTTTGTTTGATAGCAAATGATTAGACACAAAGCATTTCTATAGACTGAGGAGAGGGCTCCGTGAATAAGATAAGACGACTGCTTGCTGGGTTGGGGTTAGTGTTATGGGGGGAAGCGCACGCCGACTATGCACTTAACATGACGCCGGGCGTCACCGAGGTCAGCCGCGATATCCACGATTTACACATGTTGATTCTGTGGATTTGCGTAGTGATCGGCGTAGGCGTGTACGGCCTCATGATTTACTCGATCATGCATCACCGGAAATCCAAAGGAGTGGTGCCGGCGCAGTTTCACGAAAATACAAAACTCGAAATCGTTTGGACGGTTATTCCTTTCCTCATTCTTTTGGGCATGGCTATCCCGGCAACCAGCGTGATGGTCAAGGCTTATGACACCAGTGGAGCGGACATGACCGTCAAGGTCACCGGCTATCAGTGGAAGTGGCGCTATGAATATCTCGACGAAGGCATCGATTTCTTCAGTACCTTGGATGCCAAAAGCAATGAAGCCCGCCAATTGGGTGCCAATATCGATCCCGCCTCAATCCCTAATTATCTGCTGAACGTCGATAATCCTTTGGTGGTCCCGGTCAACAAAAAGATACGGTTTCTGTTCACGGGCGCCGACGTGATCCACTCCTGGTGGGTACCTGACCTCGGCTGGAAGAAAGATACCATTCCAGGCTTCGTGACCGACGCTTGGGCGAAGATCGAGAAACCGGGCATTTACCGCGGGCAGTGCGCGGAACTTTGCGGCCGCGATCATGGCTTCATGCCTATTGTCGTAATCGCCAAGACCAACGAGGAATATAAACAATGGGTTGCCGAGCAGAAGACTAAGGCTGAAGTAGTCAAGGCCGAAGCGACCAAGGCTTTCACCATGGATGAGCTGATGGCGAAAGGGAAGGAGGTTTATAACTCCAGTTGCGCGGGTTGCCATCAGGCCAATGGCGAAGGCATCCCGGGAACTTTCCCGGCGATCAAGGACAGTCCGGTTGCGACCGGCTCGATGGATGAACACCTTAACGTCGTACTGAAAGGCAAGGGAGACATGATGCCTGCATTCGACGATTCGCTCAATCCGGTGGAAGTCGCCGCCGTAGTGACTTATCAGCGGAACGCCTTCGGCAATAACAAGGGCGACATGGTTCAGCCGTCCGAAATCAAGTCGCAACATTAATCGATTAACAGTAGATGAGGTGAAGTGCTATGTCATCAGCAGTGGCAACTCATGATGAGCATCATGACCATGGCCCCGCCAAAGGGATCATGAGATGGGTGTTCACTACCAACCATAAGGACATCGGAACCCTATACATGACCACCGCCCTGATCATGTTCCTGGTCGGAGGCGCTATGGCACTGGTCATTCGTGCCGAGCTGTTCGCACCCGGCATGCAGTTCGTGGATCCGATGTTCTTTAACCAAATGACCACATTGCACGCCCTGGTCATGGTGTTTGGCGCGGTCATGCCGGCTTTTGCAGGCTTGGCAAACTGGATGATCCCGATCATGATCGGTTCGCCGGATATGGCTTTGCCCCGGTTGAATAACTGGAGTTTCTGGCTTCTGCCTTTCGCCTTGCTGCTCCTCGCGAGCACGCTGTTCATGGAGGGCGGTGCGCCGGCAGCCGGGTGGACGCTCTATCCGCCTCTGGTTCTCCAAGGCGGCGCGCATCTGCCGTTTGCCATCTTTTCGGTCCACTTGCTGGGTATCTCGTCGATCATGGCGGCGATCAACATCATCGTCACCGTGTTCAATATGCGCGCGCCCGGCATGACGCTGATGAAGATGCCATTGTTCGTGTGGACCTGGGTCATCACCGCATTCCTCTTGATCGCCGTCATGCCGGTGTTCGCAGGCGCGGTGACCATGCTCCTGACCGACAAGTTCTTCGGCACGAGCTTCTTTAATGCAGCCGGTGGCGGCGACCCAGTGCTTTATCAGCACTTGTTCTGGTTCTTCGGGCATCCCGAGGTTTACATCATGATTCTGCCCTCGTTCGGGGTGATTTCCATGATTATCCCGACGTTTGCGCGCAAGCCGCTGTTCGGTTACAGCTCGATGGTTTATGCCACGGCTTCGATCGGGCTCCTGTCTTTCGTCGTCTGGGCGCATCACCAGTATACCGTCGGCATGCCACTTGCCGGGGAGCTGTATTTCACCTACGCCACGATGTTGATCGCCGTGCCCACCGGGGTGAAGGTGTTCAACTGGGTCTCCACGATGTGGAAAGGCGCGATGACCTTCGAAACGCCGATGCTATTCGCCATCGCTTTCGTGGTCCTGTTCACGATGGGAGGCTTCACTGGGCTGATGATGGCTATTTCGCCTGCCGACCTTCAGTACCATGACACTTACTTCATCGTCGCCCACTTCCACTATGTGTTGGTGCCCGGTGCGGTATTCGCGCTCTTCGCGGCGACCTATTACTGGCTGCCCAAGTGGACCGGCCACATGTATGACGAGCGTTTGGGCAAGCTACATTTCTGGCTGTCGACCATCTCGGTCAATCTGTTGTTCTTCCCGCAGCACTTTTTGGGACTGGCCGGCATGCCGCGCCGGATTCCGGATTACGCGACCCAGTTTGCGGAATTCAATGCTTGGTCGAGTGTCGGTGCCTTCGTTTTCGGTTTCTCGCAACTGATTTTCGTTTACGTGATCATCAAGGCCATCCGCGGCGGCGAGAAAGCGACCGACGAAGTTTGGGAAGGCGCGCACGAGCACGGTCTGGAATGGACTTTGCCGTCTCCGCCGCCCTACCACACTTGGACGACGGCACCCGAGATCAAATAGGAAACGAAGCGGTCCCCGCCTCTAGGGCGGGGACTGTGGTTTAACGCTATGGATATTCGAAAAAAGAACGTACTGTTGGCGGTCGTCATCGCGATTATCGCGCTGATGCTCTACATCGGTGCGATCCTTAAATTAATTACTACGTCATCCGGTCAGTGAACGATTCAGAAAGCAGAAAAGTCAATAAGCGATTGATTTGGTCAATCGTCTTAGTGGCTGTCGGAATGTTCGGTTTCGGCTTCGCCATGGTTCCGCTGTACAACGTGTTCTGCGAGGTTACGGGACTGAATGGAAAAGTGAAAACGGAGGCGGTCGCGGACGCCGCTTATGTAGTCGATCAATCGCGGGAACTGACGATCGAATTCATCACCTCGGTCAATGAGAATATGCCGCTCGCTTTCCGTGCGGAAAAAAACAAGATGAAGATACATCCGGGGCAGTATTACACGGTCAAGTTCTATGCCGAAAATACGACCGATAACAAAATGGTCGGGCGTGCCATTCCCAGCGTAGCTCCCGGCGTGGCCACGGAATACCTGAACAAGACCGAGTGCTTTTGTTTTTCCGAGCAAGAATTCGAACCGCACAAATTGCGCGAAATGCCGGTTCGATTCGTGATTGATCCGTCCATTCCGGAAAACGTGAAGGATATGACCCTTTCCTACACGTTCTTCGATATCACCGACAAGAACCAGAACTGACGAGAGAAAGATCAACAATTTCAAAAGCAGGGGAATGTAATGGCTACGAAAGACGCGTACTATCTACCGCACAAAGCGAACTGGCCCATCGTGGGATCGATCGGCCTGACGACTTTGCTCGTGGGATTTGCTAATTACCTTAACGGATCGAGCATCGGTGGAACCTTAATGGTGCTGGGAGCGGGCATCGTGATCTTCATGATGGCCGGATGGTTTGGCTCGGTGATAAAGGAAAGCGTCGCCGGGTTGTATAACCAGCAGGTGGACGGTTCGTTTCGAATGGGGATGATTTGGTTCATTACCTCGGAAGTATTCTTCTTTGCCGCGTTCTTCGGCGCGCTCTTTTACGCACGTATCTACTCGGTGCCGTGGTTGGGCGGAGAAGGTAATTTCTCTGCCGGAGCGACTGGAGACTTGTGGCAGGGATTTCAGGCGATGTGGCCGACCAACGGACCGGGACAGGTGGGCGGCGAGTTCGAACCCATGGGCGCATGGGGTGTTCCGGCTCTGAATACTCTGATCCTGTTGAGCAGTGGCGGAACCGTTACCTGGGCGCACTGGGGATTGCTGGCGAATAATCGCGGACAATTGATCAAAGGTCTGATCGCTACGGTTGCCCTAGGTTTTCTGTTCGTGATCCTGCAGGGGGTCGAGTACCACGAGGCCTACACCGAAATGGGGCTGACCTTGGGCTCTGGAATCTACGGCTCGACGTTCTTCATGCTGACCGGGTTCCACGGTTTGCACGTGACCATCGGTGCCATCATTCTTACGGTCGTCTTGCTCCGGAGCATACGCGGACACTTCAACCCGGAACACCATTTCGCGTTTGAAGCGGCCGCCTGGTATTGGCACTTTGTCGACGTGGTGTGGTTGGGCCTCTTCATTTTCGTCTACTGGCTGTAACCCGCCACTGCTTTTTACCAAAAGGGGCGCTACTCTCCTTGGGTAGCGCTCCTTTTGTCTATCCGCCCGGAAATTCGAATAAAGATGTCAGGCCGATCATTGTCGAGTCGAGGAAGACGGGAGTCTTATTTCATTGGTAAATAAGCCGCCGATATCGACGCGATCGAAATGATAACGGCGGTTGCAGAATTCGCAGCCAACCTCGACTGAATCCTCTTGCTCCAAAATCGATTCCACCTCGTGATTCCCCAAGGTGAGCAGGACGGATTCGATGCGCTCCCGCGAGCATCCACAGCGGAAGGAGATCGGTTCCGAGTCGAAAAGCCGTACCGATTCTTCATTAAAGAGGCGATACAACAGTTCTTGACTGGGTAAATTCAGCAACTCCCCCTCGGTAACCGTATCCGCCAAGTATTCGACGCGCGTCCAATCGTCGCGATCGCGTTGTTTGGCAGGCAGTTCCTGGATGAGCAACCCTGCTGCGCGCTGTTCGTCGGCCGCTAACCAAAGTCGGGTCGCCAGTTGTTCCGAGCGTGAAAAATACGTTTCGATAGCGCCGGCCAGATCGTCTCCCTCGAGAGCGACGATACCCTGGTACGGTTCGGAATCCTCGTTCTGGACCGTCAACACCAAGTGCCCCGGACCGTAGATGTCGGACAGCGTTTCTCCCGTCACTTCGCCGCGCCAGTGTGCGAGTCCGCGAATAGTTCTCTGGTGCGTTGCCTGCGCCACTAAAGTATTCAGCGGTCCGTGGCCTTGAGCCTGAAGAATCAAAGACCCCTTGAACTTGATGGTGGCGGATAGCAATAGCACGGCAGCAAGTGCTTGTCCCAACTGGCTCGATACGGCAGGAGGGTAAGGATGGCGTTCGAGCACGGCTTGCCAACTCGCGTCGAGCCGTACGAGTTCGCCTCGTATCCCGAGATCTTCAAACAAGAACCTTTGGAAACTGTCGAATTCACTCATCGTCTAACCAAAAAGTTTTAAGGAATGTCACTTTGCCTTTTAATAGGCAGAAACTGCTAGTCTACAAGGTTCTGCTAGCGATATTCATGCGGCTTCTGATTGACAGATCACCGAAGAGTAAATTCCATGTTTACGAAAAAGCTTTCGCTGCCTGATGACGATTCCGCTCTTCCCGGCCGAGTGGAAAAGATGCCGGTTCCGGAGTTGCATTTTGTAAATGGACATCGGATGGAGCCGCCATATCCGGAAGGATCGGAAATTGCGGTTTTCGGTCTTGGCTGCTTTTGGGGTGCGGAGCGGAAATTCTGGCAGACGCCCGGCGTTTACGTAACGGCAGTCGGCTACGCTGGCGGAGCTACGCCCAATCCCACTTACGAAGAAGTATGTAGCGGGATGACCGGTCACGCCGAGGTCGTACGCGTAGTCTACGATCCTAATAAGATCCATTACCAAGATTTGCTGAAACTATTTTGGGAGTCCCACAACCCTACACAAGGCATGCGCCAGGGCAAGGACATCGGGACGCAATACCGCTCGGTCATTTTCACCTATACGCCGCGCCAGAAAGAACTGGCTATCGTTGCCCGCGATGCTTATCAAGCAGCCTTGAGCCAAAAAGGATATGGGCGAATCACCACCGAAATCCGCGAGGCTCCCGAATTTTTCTATGCGGAACCCTATCACCAGCAATATCTGGCTAAGAATCCCGGCGGATACTGCGGTTTAGGCGGTACCGGAATAAATTGCCCTACTGAATTTGGCGCGAGCGTACACACCGACACCGATTGATAGCACTTAACTCCTTTGGCTATTATCGGGCGTCTCACAATATTAAGAGTTTCCATGAAAAGAATTCTGTTGATTGCATTTTTCACATTGGGCCTTTCAGCTTGTGCGACCTCACCTTTGGGGCGCACCCAGTTCATGATAATGCCAGAGGACCAAATGGCGGCCATGGGGGCACAGGCCTTTGTCAACATGAAACAAAAATTGCCCATCGATCAAAGTCCGCAAACGAATCAATACGTTGTGTGTGTAGCCGGGCCGATTGTTAAGGAGGTAGGGGGGGAATGGGAAGTCACGGTGTTTCAAGACGAATCGCCCAACGCATTTGCACTGCCGGGCGGGAAAATCGGTGTACATACCGGCATACTTCGGGTCGCCCGGAATCAGGATCAGCTCGCGACAGTCATTGCGCATGAGGTCGCGCACGTGCTTTCTCGGCATTCGAATGAGCGAGCTTCCCAGCAGGTGGCCGTGCAACAAGGGCTGAATGTCATCCAAGCGATAACCAATCCGACTACTCAGACGGGCCAAGTGATGATGGGGGTATTGGGCTTAGGTGCCCAATACGGTGTTCTTATGCCGTATAGTCGTCTACAGGAAAGCGAGGCCGATTTGCTCGGATTGGAACTGATGGCCAAAGCAGGCTTCAACCCGCAACAAAGCATCGATCTCTGGATCAATATGGAACAAGCGGGCGGTGGGCAGCCGATAGAGTTTCTTTCGACTCATCCGTCTCATGCTACTCGCATGCAAGAGCTTAAACAAAACATGCCCAAAGCCCTGGAAATGTATCGAAACGCACAGGCAATGGGTAAAAACCCTCGTTGCGGTGGTTGATCCGGCATCCCGGGCGATGCGCGTTCGCGCAAAAAGAAAAGTGCAGGGAGAAAGATCCCTGCACGTCAAGAGGAGGATTGTGAGCACTAAACGTGCGTCTGGTCTCAGCTAGGAGCAGCTCCTAACGAGTGATTAACATTCTAGCAGTGAAACTTGTACGCGAAATGTGACAAATTGTCGCGCAATCCAAGGATTCGCGTGTTGAAAGGAAACAATCCATCGGAAAATAAAAAAGGCAGAAGAGCTAGTCTTCTGCCTTAATGAGGAGGCTATAGCGCACAGCTACAGATAGCATCTGATCGTCGGCCTGCTACCGTCTTGCCGGTTCCTTAGGCATCAGAAACCACGATCTAATACTAGCAGTCACATTAGTAATCAAAAATGTGACAAATTGTCGCATTCGCCCAACAAAGTCGGCCATTTACAATCCGCTCCATGAACTCAAACCCGCTCATGAACATTCCCACTCCGGCGGACACGGAAACCGACGCTCGTCAAAACCTTCGCTGGCTGTTCGTTTTGCGCAATCTCATGATTACGGGGCAAGCGCTTATCGTTCTGATCAGTGTCTACGGATTGGAGATACCGCTTAGCGAAGTGCCTCTTACAGCCATCATGACGGCGCTAGGCGCCTTCAACTGGTGGACGTGGTTGAGGCTCAGCAATCCCCGCCCGGTCGCCGAAATGGAGTTGTTCATGCAACTTTCATTCGACGTCCTGGCGATTACCGCGATTCTCTATTTCACCGGGGGCGCCACCAATCCCATGGCCTGGTTTTTCCTGCTTCCGCTGATTATCGCGGCTACCGTGCTGCCCCAGTTTTATACCTGGTATATGGTGATCTTCACTTCCGGGTGTTACACCATACTCATCGGCTTTTACCAGCCGCTTCCCGACATTCAAGCCGTAACTTTGCACGGCGACGCCCCGCCCGCCGTTCAGGCCCTGATGGAGGACCACAGCATTGAACTGCACGCGTTCGGCATGTGGTTCGGGTTCGTATTCAGTGCCGTTCTCGTGGCTTACTTCGTCGTAGAGATGGCGAAAACACTGAGAGAGCGTGAACGCCGCTTGGCTGAAGCTCGCGAGCAGGCTTTACGGAACGAGCGGGTTGTTGCGCTGGGGACGCTGGCGGCCGGTGCGGCGCACGAGATGGGCACCCCGCTGGGAACCATGGCGATCCTGATTCATGAAATAGAGAGCGAATGTGAAGGCGCCAAGCAAGACGATTTGTTGGAAAAAATGAAAATCCTGCGGGAGCAGGTGGTCCGCTGCAAAAAGGCCCTTTCGGTCATGTCGGCGTCGGCCGGTGCAATCAGAGCCGAATCGGGCCACGTAATGCCGCTGACGAACTATCTGGAGGAAACGGTGGATAGCTGGCGGAAACAGCGTCTCAACGCCGAGTTGGAATACGAAAAGGTTGGGCCTTTGCCTCCGCCGTGCATTTTGGCCGAGGATACCCTTACCCACGCTTTAGTTAATATTCTCAACAATGCCGCCGATGTTTCGCCGCGTGGGATAAAGCTGCGCGCCCGCTGGAGCTTCGAGCGCGCGACTTTGGAGATCCTCGACCAGGGACCTGGCATTGCCCCTACGCTATCCCAGCGTCTGGGAAAGGCGCCGATCACGACTAAAGAACATGGGTTGGGGGTCGGGCTATTCTTGGCATTTGCCACTATCGAGCGCTTGGGCGGTCGAATAGAGATGTTACCTCGTGTCGAAGGCGGCACTTGCACGCGCATCGAACTTCCATTGCTGCGTCCGAATTAAGATCTATGAACAGTGCAAAATCCTCATCCGATACCCCTCGTCCCAGTCTGTTATTAGTCGATGACGACCCTACGTTCTGTGGAGTTTTGAAGCAAGCCCTCGAGAAGCGCGGATTCGAGGTGCACGCCGCTCAAGACCTTGAGACCGGTACCGCGCTGGCGGAACAAATCGAGCCCGAGTATGCGGTGATCGATTTGCGGATCGGCCACGATTCCGGGCTGATTTTGGTCAAGCGGCTCCACAATCTCGACGCCAACACCCGTATCGTCGTCTTAACCGGGTACGCCAGCATCGCCACGGCCGTCGAAGCCATAAAACTGGGCGCGATCCAATATCTCACCAAGCCCGCCGATGCCGACGAGATCGTCGCGGCCCTCCACAAGGATCAAGGCGACGTCTCCGTCGAAATCAAGGAAAAGCCGCTCTCCGTCCGGCGCCTGGAATGGGAGCATCTGCAAAAAGTTTTGATCGAGCACGGCGGCAATATCTCCGCTGCCGCAAGGGCGCTGGGCATGCACCGCAGGACTTTGCAGCGGAAGCTGGATAAGAGGCCGGTGAGGGAGTGAAGCTCGGGTTCTCAGTGGAAGGGAACAGTTCGCAGGCCCGTTCTTTCTTGCTGATATTCTGCTCGGCTCTGGGCCTTTAGCAGGGAACTGACGTTTAATATGGTTATCACTTCACTGGTCGCTGGGTAACGCTGACGTTACGGGCTCGCGGAGCTTGCTTGAGCCAGCTCAGGTGGACGAGTAATCAAATCACTCATCCCAGCCTCCTTAACCTGCTGGTGTGGTAGTGGCAACGGGCGTAAGCCCGTTACCTCGAGTCGGTCGCAGTTTGCAGCCAGGGATCAATATCGACGATATCGAGAATCGCACCCGTCGCGCTGTCGAGCAACACTGTCTGGTCATTTTGCGTCGCTTGGAGCGGCAGAAACTTCAACTTGGCCTGGTCGAGTTTGTGGCCTTCCAGGTAGGTCAAAAGCTTGCTGCGGGTTGCCGCATCGCGCTGCAACAATGAGTCGAGTGGCAAGGCTTTCCGGACCGCTTCAGCGGCCATTTCGCTATAGGGCACGTAATATTGCGGGAGTTGTGGGAGGTCGATGCCTCCGGAGACTGCGGAAAATAGGATTTTGGTGCGCTCAGCGCCGTCGCTAGGGCTTTGCACAGCGACGATTTCAGGTCCGGTCAGGGGCAACGATCTGAATTCCTCGCGTTTTACTTTTTTCAATTCAGTTGTCGGGATCGCGGCTGCTGTAACTAGATCGAAGCGGTCGATCGCGAAAACCATGTAAACTGGACGGGCCCAGAACATGCTGTACAGCCCATAGCCTAAGGCCAGCATTTGCAACAGGACGATTACCGCCATGTCGAAGCGCAGGCTGGGTTTTTCCATGTTCCAGACGATCAGCGTCAGGAGAGGGCCCAGGATGATGTCGACTCCCACGAGGATGGCGATGAGGCTCTGTCCGCCCATCGCCCAGACATAGGTGGGCGGATACCAGCTCAGGGCCAGCAACGCGCTGAGAGTCGCGATAACCATAGCACTGATACCTAAATGAATGGCGGAGGCTTTCCAGCGGGATATATTCGGCAACGGTCGGCTCAGACATAATGAAAATAGTAAGGGCACCATATGTATGCGAAGTAAGGATAGCCAATACAATTAAATCGACACTTACAAAGAAAAAGCCCCTCTAATAGAGAGGGGCTTGAGTTCGATTGGCACGCTTCGTCTATAATTGAACCTTGTGTATGTGCCAAAGCTAGGCCGGTTTAGACCGCGCCGCGACAGCTAGCTGGAGCATACCTGGCCGGAACCGTACCGGCGGTGCCAACAGCGAAAGTTGAGCCAGCGGATTTGCAGTGCCAATCCATATCGCCCGCCGCCCCCGGGGCAAGCGCAACTGCATTTATCGTTGGAACCAAAACGATAGTGTTTGTGCCAGCAAGTTGTGGGATAGCGTTTGCACCAGTACCGTAAGTAATAGCGACTTCCCCATTCGCTGCTGTAATTGCGATCGACGTCACGTTCTTGGAGGGAGTAAAGCAATATGTGGTCGTGGCGACGCATGCCGGAGCTATAGCTTGGGTTAAATTGGCGAGACTGCCGTCCGTCTGCCACATCTCTGTCACAACTGATTTGGCGCCTTCTGCCAGACTCAAACCTTCTGTGACTTTAGAGCGCACTGTGTAATCTTGATAAGCCGGCAGTGCGACTGCCGCCAAAATGCCAACGATGGCCACGACGATCATTAACTCGATCAAGGTGAAACCTTGTTGTGCTTTTTTCATAACGTTCATGACAATGAACTCCTTATGTTTATGGGTGGAAACAAGCTGTAAAGCTGCGAGTTCAAAATAAGCAGCTTGCGTGCCATCGACGAAAGCCCGCCCTGGGCGCTGGTTCGTTCGGTTGGGCAGGATTTTTCCTGGCGAGGGTTGTCTTCGGATGGTCGGAAAGTGACGCAAATGGTCACTCCTTCTTTTCTGGCTCTGTTCGTGGCTCCGCGTCCGCGATGGGTGGGCCGGCAGCCCGCGTAGGGCGCAATAGGGTACTCCCGTATTGCGCCGCATGAATGAGGCTTCCTATGCGGCGCAATACGCTAAGGCTATTGCGCCCTACATGTTTGCTCCGTAGTGCGAACAAGCCTGGTTTGGTAATTTTGCTGAACGCTAGACCGCTCACTGTACCGGAAACCGCTCGACGTATCGGTCCCCCATCCCATAGATTACGTGCGACTTGCTGAAGCAACGATGATGGAGTGCTTAACTTTGGCCTGCGAAGAATTATCCTCACTTCTTCTCCAACTGCCGACTCAAGTCCAGCAATTGTTGCTCGAACTTTGGCAGAGACTCACGGATGGTGTTCCATACGACTTCCACGTTGATCTCGAAATAGCCGTGGACGATTCTGTTTCGCATACCTCGCATCGGTTTCCAGGGTATTTCGGGGTGCTAGGCAGCAAAATCCGGATACTCGTTGACTAATTTGGTGGCTGCCTCGCCGATGACCAAAAGATTCAGCCCGCGTAGAGCGCAATAGTTTCAGTGTATTGCGCCGTATGGGAAGTCTTATTCATGCGGCGCAATACGGGAGTACCCAATTGCGCGCTACATGTTCTGGAACACTGTTAAGAAGGTGTTGTCCGACTTTATGGGGAAGGTCAAAGATATTCAGCACGAACTGTAACAGTCCGAGTTGGGCGCTTTAATGTTCGCGCAAGAAGAATCACTGATTAGTCAGCTTCTAGTCCATAGTTCTACGCTTTCGATAGAATCAGCATTCTCAAAAAATTGCAAATCTTCAGTTCTAAAGAGGGCATGCGAGCTCTCATGACCTGATGAGCAACGTTATCATCCTGTCCAGGTGATAGGTATGTACTTCACGCTGACCACTGAAGCTGGACGGCACAAAAATTCATCAATGGACAAAACCCATCCAATCCTGTCTGTGAGAGTTGCCCCCTTAGGATCAATTTGCTAGCCTATGCCTAGCATAGGCCAATTATCCGATAGGAGGGCTGTCATGTATATTGAACGCCATGTCCGTTTGTTCAAGAACGGTCGCAATCAAGCGCTGCGGATTCCCCGCGAATTCGAGCTTCCGGGTAATGAAGCCATCATCCGCAAGGAAGGGGATCGACTGATTGTCGAACCTGTCCAGCGTCGCTCGTTGCTGGCGCTCCTCGCCACGTGGGAGCCGCTGGACGAGGAATTTCCGGAAATCGAAGACTTTCCCCCGGATCCCGTGGATCTTTGAGCATGGCCGATTATTGCTATCTGCTTGATACCAACATCCTGTCCAGCGTTCTTAAGTACCCGGCCGGTGCGGTGGTGAATCGAATCTCAGCGGTAGGGGAAATCGCCATCTGCACCAGCATTGTCGTCGCTTGCGAACTACGCTATGGCGCTGCTAAGAAAGGTTCGCCAACCTTGTCACACAAGATTGAACAGCTGCTTGCGGCGCTTGAGGTACTTCCGTTGGAAGATGGAGTTGATTGGAGCTATGCCGACTTGCGAGCGACATTGGAGAAAGCCGGCACACCGATTGGAGCGAATGATTGCCTGATTGCGGCACATGCGCTATCGCTGGGACTCGTACTGGTAACCGACAACATGAATGAGTTCCGCAGAGTACCCGGCCTCAAAGTGGAAAACTGGCTGACCCCATGACCGTCCGCCTTGCCTGGATATGGGGGCGAGATAAAGGCGATTGCACTGCGGCTTTGGCGTCCGCATGTTTGCCCTGGGATGCGGTAATATCAGCCTGAGATTTTGAATGTTCCCAACGAAGGAGGCCGCCCATGGGGCTTGCACTTCGCGATTCCGAACGTCATACCTACGGCGATTATCTATCCTGGCCGGAAGGTGTCCGCTATGAACTGATCGACGGCAGGGCCTATCTCATGGCGCCCGCCCCGAATCTGGAGCATCAGGATATAGCCGGGGAGATTTACCGGCAATTGAGCAATGCCCTGGAAGGCAAGCCTTGTCGCGCCTTCATTGCTCTGGTCGCTGTCCGTTTGTCCAAGGCTGGCGAATCGGACGAAGCTATCGATACCGTGGTGTAGCCAGACGTTATGGTTGTGTGTGATGAATCCAAGCTGGACCGACGCGGAGTGAGAGGCGCGCCGGTGTGCGGGAATATTGGCTGGTGCATCCAACGGACCGGATGGTTACCGTATATCGGCTGCTAAATGGCGAATATGGTAAGCCGGACGTTCAGGAGCTTTCGCGCGAAACCCGCGTTGGCGTGTGGCCGGATGTTGCGGTGGCTTGGGATGACCTGGTTCGCCGCTTGCCGCGACCGGAATTTTGACGAGAACAATAAAGCCCCGGTGCGCTCCATGCACACGGGGTTATCGCCCGCTTGGTTGGCTATCAAGACAGATCGTGGTGGTTATCACGCGGGGTGCGGCAGGCTTTCGTAATTTTGCGGAACGCCGGACCAATCAGGGTGCCGGGAACCGTTCGGCAAGTCGATCCTCACTCCAAGGTAATGCGTCGTCAACCAAAGCGCCGATGGCGGGGTGTTTGTCCTAGGTTCGGGAAACATTATCCAGGCTTTTTCTTCAACTGCCGATTCAAGTCCAGCAGTTGTTGCTCAAGCTTTGGCAGAGACTCACGAATGGTATCCCATGCGACTTCCAGATTGATCTCGAAATAGCCGTGGGCCATTCTGTTTCGCATACCTCGCATCGGTTTCCAGGGTATTTCGGAATGCTCGGCAGCGAGGTCCGGATATTCGTTGACCAATTTAGTGGCCGCCGCGCCAATGACCAGAATATTCAGTATCACCGCCTGCTGCGTCTTACGGATCAGCGAAAAAGTTCTCCTTTGTCACTCCGTTGGTGTATTCGCGTGCCAGCCGGATGGCTTCAAGCATATGACCCAGGTAATCAGCCGCACGAAGTCGGTGTTTGTCGTCGCTCACAGCGGGGCGGCCTCCTGGAGAACCTTGCTCCGGATTTCCGCAGGGAGGTCTCCGGGCGTAAGCAGGTCGACCGGCACGCCGAGTAACTCTTCAAGCGCGATCTGCAGTCCACCGAGATCAAGCAGCGTCGTTCCGGGAAGGGGATCGATCAGGATGTCGAGATCGCTCCGATCGGTATCCTCGCCGTACAGAACAGAGCCGAATACGCGGGCATTTCGGGCACGGCTTCGGTCGACCAACCGACGGATATCTTCACGATGCGCTTGCAGAGCTTCGGAGGGTTTCATGTGAATAGGCTAGGCGCTTGTAATTTGTGGCGCGTTTAACCGGTAGCGCAGGCGTTGTTCATCCAACTGGCGCCCTTTGACTGGGCTTAAGAGGTCATCTATATATTATGTATATTTTGCCAGCTTTGAGTTCCTTGATCCGAATTCTC